>CANQJD010000005.1 GCA_947624175.1 uncultured Bacilli bacterium | reverse complement strand
TAGATAAATATATACTTAAATCATTGAAATATAAAGAAATTATGGTTATGTAAAGAGATAAACTTTTTACAATACCAATAAATTCAATAGGAGATATTATGGAAGAAAATACATATGCAATTGAAAATTTAATTTTAAATATTAATAAATATCTTGAAAAGGCTGATACTAGTTTAGTTTTAAAAGCCTATAACTATTTAAGTAATTATATTACTGATACTAAAGAAATACTAGAAACAAGTATTATTTTAACAACGGTTTATGCAGATATTGAAACAATTACAGCAAGTTTACTTTATAAACTTTTAACAGAAGGGAAAGTTATAGAAAAAGATTTGTTGGAAGAATTCCCGGTTGAAATAGTAAGGATAGTAACTGGTGCTTACAAACTTGATAAAATAATTTATTCAACGGAAAATGAATACTTAATTGAATACTATAAAAAGATAATCGTGGGAATGACTGAAGATGTTCGAGTTATCATGATTAATTTAGCTAGTCGAGTTACTTTAATGCGGAATATTAAAAATAAAAAACGAGAAGAGGCTAAAAAAATTGCCAAAGAATCTTTAGAAATCGTAGCTCCTATTGCCCATCATTTAGGTATTTATAAATTAAAAAGTGAGTTAGAAGACTTATCTTTAAAAGTATTAAAACCAGATGTTTATCATGATATTGTTGAAAAACTTAATAGTAAGAAAAAAGAAAGAGATGATTTAATTAATAAGATGACTAATGCTGTTAAAGAGATTTTAGATAGTCATTCTATTAATTATGAAATAAAAGGAAGAAGTAAAAGTATTTATAGTATTTATAATAAACTTGATAAAGGAAGAAAGTTTAATGATATCTATGATTTATTTGCTTTAAGAATTATGGTTAATGATGAATCAACTTGTTATTTAGTTTTAGGACTTATTCATTCAAAGTTTAAACCGATTCCTAAACGATTTAAAGATTTTATTGCAATGCCTAAAAGTAATGGTTATCAATCTTTACATACAACTGTTTTTGGTATTGATAATACTTTGTTTGAAATTCAAATTCGAACTTATGAAATGAATGAAGTGGCTGAAAATGGATTGGCGGCTCATTGGTCATATAAAGAAAACAGAAAAGCTGATAACTTATCATCAACTGATAAGAAGTTAGAGTTCTTTAAAACCGTAATTGATAATTATCAAAATAAAGTTGATACTAACAATATAATGCTTGAAATGCAAGATACAAAGATGCATGGAAATATCTATGTTTTTACACCTAAAGGAGATGTCTTTGAACTTCCTTATGGAGCAACACCTATTGATTTTGCTTATAAAGTTCATACTAAAGTAGGAGAAGAGATGATAGGGGCGGTTGTTAATAATAAAATTGTGCCTTTAAATTATGTCTTAGAAGATAATGATGTTGTTAAGATTAATACTAGTAAATCTTCAACGGGACCCAAATTATCTTGGTTAAAAATTGCTAAACTTAATCAAACGAAAAATAAAATTAAAGCTTATTTTCAAAAAGAGAGAAAAGAAGAAATTATTAAATATGGCGAAGATTCTTTAGATAAATATTTAAGGAAAAAACATATCTCTAAAAAAGAATTATTAAGTGATGATAATTTAAAAAAGATTTTAAAAGAATTAAAATGTAAAGATGTAAATGAATTGTTTTTAAATCTTGGTAATAATAAATTTGTACCTAAAACGATTGTTGATATTATTTACCCTCATGAAGTTATAAGAGTTCAGGAGCATGAAGAAAAGGTACGGAATAATACGGATATTAAAGTTTCAGGAATTGATAATATTAAAGTAAATATTGCATCATGTTGTACTCCGATACCAGGTGATGAGATAACCGGTTTTATTACCAAGAATAATGGAATTACGATTCATAGGAAGGAATGCTCGAATGTTAAAAATGTTGATAGGTTACTAGAAGTTAAATGGCAAAAGCAAATTAAGAATAAATATTTAACGAAAATTAGAATTTATACGAATTCGAATACTAGTAATTTAACGGATATTATTAATAAATTATCAAGTAATGGTTTAGTTATTAATAATGTTATAACTAATGTAGTTGATTTAAAATATAATTATGTTTTATCATTTAAAGTAAGTTCTAATTTGGAATTATCAAATATTTATAAAAACTTAATGAAATTAGATTATATTGTTGATATAGAAAGAGTGATAAAATGAGAGTTATTGTTCAAAGAGTTAAGGAATCAAGTGTTAAAGTAGATGGTAAAGTAGTTGGTAAATCAGGATATGGGTTTATGATTTTAGTATCATTTACAAGTGGTGATGACCTTAAAGTAATTGATTATATGGTTAATAAAATTGTTAATCTAAGAATTATGGATGATGAAGATGGAGTTATGAATAAAAGTATTTTAGATATAAAGGGAAGTATTTTATCAATATCTCAATTTACTTTATATGCTGATACTAAAAAAGGAAATAGACCAAGTTACATTAAGGCTTTAAATGGCGAAGAAGCAACTAAACTATATGATTTATTTAATGAAAAGTTAGGTAAATTAATTCATGTTGAAACTGGAATCTTTGGAGCGGAGATGGAAGTTAGTTTAGTTAATGATGGACCAATTACGATAATGTTAGAAAAGGAGAATTAGAATGAAAATACTTTGTTTAGGACATGCTGCTTATGATATTACTTTACCAATGGATAGTTTTCCAGTTGAAAATAAGAAAGTAAGATTAAAAGAGAAGAAAGTTGAATGTGGAGGAGGACCAGCTGCAACAGCTGCCTACTTACTAGCTTCATGGAAGGTACCAGTTAGTTTTTCAGGCATCGTTGGGGATGACTTTTATGGAGGTAAAATTAAAGAAGAATTTAAAAGGGTTGGAGTTGATATAACCTATTTAGAAACTAATCCTTTAAAAAATACAACTTCAAGTTATATAATTGCTAATAAAAGTAATGGTTCAAGAACAATTATTACTTCTAAAGATATTGATACTTCTTTTAAAGAGATTAAAGAAATTCCAGATGATTTTGATTATATTTTAGTTGATGGAGATGAAGATGAACTTGCTTATAAAGTAATCATGGATAAAAAAGGTAAAAGTATCTCCATGATTGATGCTGGAAAAAGTGATCCAAAAACTGTTAAACTAGCAAGAATTGTTGATTATTTAGTTTGTTCCAATGACTTTGCCAGAGATTATACGAAGATGCCTCTTGATTATGAAAATCTTGATACTGTTAAGGCTATCTATGATAAGTTAGACAAAGAATTTCTAGGTAAAGTTATTATTACTTTAGAAAAATATGGTTCTTTCACGAAGATAGATGAAGATTATAAATTAGTTCCAAGTATTAAAATGCAAGCGATTGATTCAACAGGAGCCGGGGATATTTATCATGGGGCTTTACTATATTTTATAAGTCAAGGTTATGAATTAGAAAGAGCTATGCGACTTGCTAATATCACATCAGCTATCTCAGTTACAAGAGTCGGGGGCAGAAACTCTATTCCTAAATTAGAGGAAGTTTTAGAATATGACAAATAATTTACCAACCTTAGATTTACATGGAGAATATAAAGATTCAGCAATTATCTTGACGAAAGATTTTATAAATGATAATATAATACTTAAATCTGATACGATTTGTATTGTTCATGGAATTGGAAAAGATATTTTAAGAAAAGCTGTTCATGAATATTTAAAACATGATAAACGAGTTATTTCTTTTAAAAGAGATTTCTTTAATCCAGGATGTACAATTGTTAAATTAAGAATAGGAGATTAAAATGGGAAAATTAATAGTAATATCAGGACCAAGTGGGGCTGGAAAAGGAACGATTGTTAAAGCCTTACTAGAAATTTATAAGAAAAATAATCAAAAAGTACATTTATCAGTAAGTGCTACTTCAAGACTTCCAAGAGAAGGGGAAGTAGAAGGAGTTAGTTATTACTTTATAAGTGAGGCTGACTTTTTAGAAAAAATCGAAGAAGGGGCTTTTTTAGAATACAATATGTATGGTACTGGTAAATATTATGGTACTTTAAAAAGTCATGTCTTTGAATATTTAGATAATGATTATGATGTTATATTAGAAATTGATATCAATGGTTATAAACAAGTTATTAGTAACTATCCAGATGCTGTAGGCATTTTTGTTGCTCCACCTAGTTTAGAAGTTTTAGAACAACGATTAAGAGATAGAGGAACAGAAACGGAAGAAAATATTAAAAAGAGGCTTGAAACTGCTAAAACTGAAATGGAAAATAAAGAAATTTATCCTAATATTGTTATTAATGAAGATGGCAAAGTAATGGAAGCAGCTGAAGAAATTTATAAGATAATAAAAAGTGACTTGGTAAAATAAAAAAATAGCAAATCGTGTGATTAGCTATTTTTTACTAATATTACAATGATGCTGTTCCTTTATAGACAATTTTAAATCTTGATATTTTAAATAGTTTAAAAACCTATTTAATTGAAGGTTGTACTATGCTTAAAAGAGAATTCTTTTTTTAAGTAGTACTACTATTTCTAGGACTTTATGGGACAGTACCTAACCTGGCAAATTAGGTATATCCTTTTTTTATTATATGAAGCATCCCTTCATGTATTCATATTATCATATTTTTTTCTTAATTTCAAGTATTTTAGTAAAAATAAATTATTTCTTTTGCATTTAGAATAATAATCTTATATAATAAATATAGAGTAGGTGAAGTAATGATGAAAAAGAATTTCGGTTTTGAATTAGTAGTATTAATAATTGCAACTTTAATAGGAGTTTTTCATAAAGAAATAAATGATTTATTAATTAAAGTATTTCCAAGTGAATCTTATTCTTTAGAAACAATTCCAGAATATTCTGGAAAACCATATGTTACTATTAATAATAATGAACCTAATTTTAGTGAGGCTGATAAAAAACGTGAAACTTTTGAATATTATAGTAATTTAGATATATTAGGAAGAGCTGGTGTTGCTTTTGCTAAAATTGATAAATCTTTAATGCCAACGGAAGAGAGAGGATCAATTGGAATGATTAAACCAAGTGGTTGGCATACTGTTAAATATGATATCGTCGATGGTAAATATTTATATAATCGTTGTCATTTAATTGGTTTTCAATTAACAGGAGAAAATGCTAACAAGGAGAATTTAATTACTTGTACAAGATATATGAATACTAAAGGAATGTTAGAATTTGAAAATAAAGTATCAGAATATGTAAAAAATACTAATAATCATGTTTTATATCGAGTAACTCCAATTTATAATGGTTCTAATCTACTAGCAAGTGGAGTTGAAATGGAAGGTTTGTCAGTTGAAGATGATGGAGCGGGTATTAAATTTAATGTTTATGTTTATAATATTCAAGATGGAATCGAAATCGATTATCAAACGGGAGACAGCAAATTAAAGGAAAATTAGTATCACGAATATCCTATTGCGAAAAAAGCTAAAAAAATTAAAAAAAAGTGTTGACAAAAGTCGAATGATTTAGTATACTAATATTGCTTAGTAAGAGTAACATGATGTTTAAGTTAATTGCTTTATGACTTTAATATTTATTCATTCGAATATTTATTATAAGTAATGGACTCAATATTTATTCTTTTAGAATTTATATTTTAGTCTTATAAGTTTGATTGATTTCAAACTTAATAGTCTTAATTGACTATTTAGAATAATTAATTTTATTCTTTCTTTACCTTTTTGGTATTTAGTGTTATTTATTAACACCTAAAGTGATTACTTAGATTAATTGTTATTTGGTAAGAAAAATTATAGAAATATAATCATTATCGCCACTAAGTAGGACAATTGTTTTGAGAGGAGAAAACTCAAGGATAAGTAGTTGTAGTAAATACTGATAATATTTATTATATGTTTATATTATTAGTAAAATAATAATATAAATTGATACAACTTTTTCTAAACTCGGAATGAATAGTTTTATCAGAACTATTTATTTTTTTGTTTTAAAATCATATATTTAATTGGTGGTATATGTTTTTAAATATAATTAATTTAATTAAAGAAATGTTGTTTTTTACAGGAAGTTATTCGAATAACTTATTTCCGGATCCTTTAACAAAAGAGGAGGAAGAACAGTGTTTAATTGATATGGAAAAAGGTTCAACTGATGCTAGAAGTAAACTGATTGAACATAATTTAAGATTGGTTGCTCATATTGTTAAAAAGTTTGAACATGATGTTTCTTTTCAAGATGATTTAATTTCAATAGGTACAATTGGCTTAATTAAAGGAATTGATACATATTCCAGAAATAAAAACGTAAGACTTACAACTTACTGTGCGAGATGTATTCAAAATGAAATCTTGATGTACTACAGAAGTAATAATAAATATAATAAAAATATCTCGATAAATGAAGGAATTGGGTTTGATAAAGATGGTAATGAAATAACGATAGTTGATGTATTAAAAAGTGATAAACCAGATTTTGCTTTAGATTTATATGAAAAAGAAAATATAAAATTATTAAGTGAATATGTTAAAGTTTTAACCAAAAGAGAAAAAGAAATAATTGCTTATCGATATGGACTTAATAATCAAGATGAATTAACACAAAAAGAAATAGCTAAAAAATTACACATTTCTAGAAGTTATGTTTCAAGAATTGAAAAAAGAGCCTTAACTAAAATGTTAAGAGAATTTATTATTAATAAAAAAGATTAGTATAATTTTTGAAAAAATAATTATATTAGTAACAGGGTGATAAAATGTTTGATGATATTATTGATAGTGATTCTTATATGAAATGTGATATTTATGAAGAGAATGATAAATATCATATAGAAATTGATTTACCAGGATTTAAAAAGGAACATTTGAATATTGAATTTAATCATGGTTATTTAACAGTTCTTGCTAGTAAAAAGAATGATACAAGTGATTCTAATAAAAATTATATTAAAAGAGAAAGAACTTATGGAGTTTATAAACGAGATTTTTATGTTGGAAATGTTGATTACAGTAAAATAAATGCTAAATATAAAGATGGGGTATTAGTTATAGATGTATTAAAAAGTGATGATAATAAAGATAAAAAAACTATTGAAATTAAATAGTTTTTTTATTATAATTAAATTATAGAAAAATATATAGATTTGACAAACTATATAAATTATGATATAATTATGCCGATTTTAAGGAGTGAGGTTAGTATGTATAATGGAGTTATAGAAAAAGAAATCAAAGAAAAATACAATGAGGTATTTAAAATTATTGGAGAAAAAGTAGGTTTAAGAAAATTAACTTATGAAACTTATTTAGGATTAAATGAAAATGATACTAGAAGAAAATCTGTTAATAGATTACTTGAAAAAACTCTTAGATTAAGAGATGATACTGATGTATGTGCATGTATAGATACTATTAATAAAGATGTTAAAAGAGAAGATAGAATAGATAAAATCGATAGTTTCTTGAAACTTGGAGAAAAACTTTATCCTAAAAAAGAGGAAAAAGAAGAAATAGTTCCTCCAACACCTGATAGATTATTCGAAGTTAATGATGATGAAGATCAAAAGGAATCAGAAGAGGAAATAAAAGAAGAAAAAGAACCAGTAAAAGAAGATAATGAAATAAAAATTGATACAAAAAATCAAAGTAAATTAAAGAAATTTGTAAAAGGATTTGGCGAAACAATATTAGCAACTTTGAATGTATCTTGTTTAACAATTGCTGGAGCTGCAACCCTTGCTGGAATTTTAATTCATGTTCCTGTGACCCCAGGATTTTTAGCTATAATGCTTGCAGCACCTGTTATAACTTATTCTTATAAAGGTTATAAGAAACTTCAAAAATATTTAGAAAAAAGAAATAAGAAAAATAAGAAAACTGAAGAGAAAAATGAAAAAATAGAAGAAAAAGAAAACGAAGAAGAGAAAAAAGAAGAAAAAGAAGAAGAAAAAACAAAAGCTGAAACAGCTACTTTAGATTTTGGAAAAGATTTAGATAGTCCTACCGAGTTAAAGTTTGATGAAGATATAGAAAATAAACCATTAGAACCTGATGCTATTTCAGATTCCATATTAGGTGATGCAAAAGTTACTCCAGAAGTGCCTGTTAAAGAAGAACCTAAAGACAAAACAGATAGAGAATTAGAAGGAAAAGTAACTGAAAATAAAACCTCAACTAATGTTCAACCTTCTTCTTGGGTTAGTACCATGAAACCTAATTTCTGGGTTAATGATAATAATCAAGAAAAAATAGATTCTAAAAATAAGTCATCTTGGATGGATACTATGAAACCTAATTTTTGGGTTAATGATAACAATCAACAAATGATAGATTCTAAAAATGAATCAAGTGAGAAAGTATCTAATAGTGTTAATAAAAATGGTAACAATCTTGTAAACGATAGAAGACAAAAAACGATTTATGAAGCTGAACAAACAATTGAGGAAATTAATAAGAAGATTGAAGGATATGAGCAAATAATTAATAAAGCTAATCAGAGAATGAAAGAGATTCAAGATAATAAATATGGATATCCAAATCAATATCATGTTGATGCACATCATGTTACAAAACCAAAACGTGAATATAACGAATTAAAAACTCAAAAACTTAAGGCTTTAAATGAAATGAAGAAATATCAAGATATAATTCATGATTTAAGTGAAAAAGTTGATAAAATTAGAGGTACGGAAGTACCACCTGTAACAGAGGAAGTTACTAAACATCAAGTTCCAATTAACAATTGGGATACGAAAGATATCTATATAGTAAATAGTCCAGACTCTAGAATAAAAGAAAGTATTGATTATACAGATAAATTCGAAAATAGTCATAAGAAATAGAGAAAAAGGGGAAATTTTTCTCTTTTTTCTATTTACAAAAATAAATAATGTAGTTATAATATGGTCGTTAAAAAAAGTTGTTAAATTATTATTTTATTTATGAAAACTAATTTACTTTATCTTGATTTAATGATATACTTAAATATATTATAGGGGTTTTCGTTTGGAGGTGTAACATGAATTTTATTAGTAATGCTATCAGATGGTTATTTTCATGGATAGATTTTGCTATATATGGTTTTATTGAAGTAGTTTTTCAATTAATTATAGATTTATCTAATGTTGAAATTTTTTCTGGTACTACAATAAATCAATTTGCAACAAGAATATATATAATTTTAGGTTTAGTAATGGTATTTAAATTAATGATATCATTTATTCAGATAATTGTTAATCCTGATAAAATGGATGATAAAGAACAAGGGGTTGGAAACGTATTAAAAAGAGTAATTATATCTTTAGCTTTAATTGTAATGGTACCATCGATTTTTGATTTAGCAAGGCAAGTTCAAAATTATGTTATACCGATTATTCCTAAAGTAATTTTAGGTGCTAATATTAGTCCAAATTCATCAGATGAAAATACTCAAGAGATGATGGCTAGTTCAGCAAGAATTATGTCTTTTTATTCGTATTTGCCATTTTTTACCTATGATAATCCTGCTTGTAATGATGGTTCGATTCTTGGGACAGGAGTTTTAGAAGGCGATAGTAGTAATGTTTCAATATATTCTGTTGCAACGGCTCGAGAACATATACTTGATACTGATAGTTGTAGTACAGATAAATATGGGTATAAATATAGTTATCGACCACTGATGTCAGCCTTAGTTGGAGGCTATTTGTTATTTGTACTAGTTCAAATTGCTTTAGAAATAGCCGTTCGTGCTATTAAACTTGGAATATGTGAGTTTGTAGCTCCTATTCCGATTGCAAGTTATATTGATCCAAAAACGTCTAAACAAGCATTTGATAATTGGGTTAGTACTTCATGTAAAACTTATCTTGATTTGTTTATTAGACTGATTATATTATATTTTGTAATGTTTGTATTTGTAGTACTTTTTGATGATGCAACGATTGCAACCATTACTAAAAATTTAAATAATAGTGCTTTTAGAATTTCTTTAGTTCTATTATTCATTATCATGGGCTTATTATATTTTGCAAAAGATGCACCTAAATTTATTAATGATATGCTTGGAATTAAAGGTGATGGTAACTTAATGGGAATGTTCAAAGGAGAAGGTTACAAGCATATGAAAGAATCAGTTGGTGGACTTGCTGGAATGGGTATGACTGGAGTTAGTTCAGCTATGGCTAACTATAGTTATGCAAAAAGTCATGGTGAGTCTCCAGGTAAAGCCTTAGCAAGAGCAATAGGCGGATTTGCTGGTGGAACAAAAAGAGCTGCAGTTGCTGCAGTTAATAGAGAAGGCTTTCAAGGAGCTTATCATAATGCTAAGGCTGCAACAACTGCTGCTAGTCGTAAGAATATTGATGATGCGAAGAAGAAACGTGATAATAGAGCTCAATATCGTAATGAAAGGGCCGAATATAATAGACGAGTTGAGGAATATAACCAAGAAGTTGCAGATAGACCAAGAGTATATCAAGAAAGAGTGGATGAATATAATAGACAAGTTGCAGCAAATGAAGCTAGATATGATGCTGAATTAAATGCTTATAATGCAGCTATGCAAACATATAGCAATGAAAATGCTGAGTATACAAGAAAAATGAGTAAACTTGCAGGATTAAATGCGAGATATGAAAGAGCAGAGGCTAAGACTAAAGATATCTTAGAACAATTTAAAATTGCAAGAATTAGAGGGGATGGAGAAACAGCAGCTCAATTATATCAACAATTTACAGCTGCTAAAGCTGCTCAAGATAAAATTAAAAGTGATATTGATGCTTTAAATAGTTTAGAAGCACCAACTATGCCAACGGCACCAACTAGACCAACTGCTCCACCACAACCTGAAATGCCAGAAATGCCAGAAATGCCTACTAAACCAATTAGGCCTACTGATTCTGGTATAGGAAGACTAGAAACTATGTTTAAAGAGTTTACTGGTATGCCAATGCCTACTTCTAAAACCTATGCTCAAGCAGCTGGCTATATGAACGATGCTTTCAAGGCTTTTACAGATTTACAAGCTAAGCTAGAAAGTGCTCCAACTTTATTAAATAAACCTGAAGATGTTATAACCTTTAAAAATAAACTTGGAGAGAAAAAATATGGTTCAGGTAGTTTCGAACAAATTTATAATGCCTTAAGAGAAGCTCAAACTAATGGTCGAAGTGAGGCTGTCTTAAATGGCCATACTTATAAGATTGGTGAATTGCAAGAAGTTTATAATGAAGCTTTATCTGATGGAGCAATTAAATTAGGAAATAAGATGTTTACAGGAACCGTTTCTGGAAGTCAAGGAGATGTTCAATTACGTGGTGAAATCAAAGATATTAAGATGAGTAATGCTATCCAAAAAGCCCTTGACCATATTGCTAAAAATATGATTTTATCAGGTGCTGATAGTGCTGAAATTACAGCTGCACTTGATAAAGTTGCTAGAACAGGAGATGTCGGTGCTTTCTTAAAGAAGGCCAAAGATTATGGTGCTGATTTCGATTATATGGCTGATTATCTTGCTAGATATGAAAGCAATGATAACAATAATAATTAATAAAAAGGAGTGTGATATAGGTGAATCAAAATCCATATTTGATACCTGCAAATACCAAAAAAGGGGAGTTAATTTTGGGAATATTTAGACCTATTGATTTAGTGATATTCTTAGTTGGAGTAGGAATTACGTTACTAGCTTTAGTTATTATGTCACTTGCTAATGCAATTGATAATGTAACATCAATTTTAGCCATTTTACCGGCTGGAATTGCCGTTGTTCTTGTATTTCCTTTTCCTAATTATCACAATGTAAGAGTAGCATTTGGAGAAGTAATAAATTTCTATACCAATAGGCAAAAATACGTTTGGAGAGGATGGTGTTCAAAGTATGAATTCAAAGATAAATAATAATCAAAAACCACAACCAAAAACTAGTCAACCAAAGAAAAATCCCGGTTCCCCTTATACTGAAGATTGGATTAATGTCAAAAGTATTACCAATGGAATGATTGTTTTACCTAATAATGAAAAAGTAACGGGAGTTAAGATACAACCTAAAAATATCTTCATTTTAGATTCTTTACAACAAGAGGCTGTACTTGGTGCTATGCGAAATTTCTATAATCTTTTAAAATTTGAATTTTGGATGATTTCAGCTGATAGACCGGTTGATATATCAGTTTACCAATCACAACTTCAAATCATGTTACAAAATGCAACGACACCTGCTCAAATTAAAATAATTGCTCAAGATATTGAAAAAGCAAATATGTTTATTAATAATCAAGTTGTTGATACAGAATACTATATTTTATTCAAAGAAAAAAATCCTGATGAAATAGGTAAAAGACTTCGATTATTAATTAATGGTCTTGGTAATTGTGGTATTAATGCTAGTCAAACAAGTAATGATGATTTAAGAACAATTTTAGATAACTTTTTAAATGGTGGGGTTAGGACAGAATTTGGAACGGTGGTGACTGAAAGATGAGTATCTTTAAAAGTGAAATAGCACCTAAGGGTTTACAATTTAATCCTAGTGATTTTCATGTAAGTGATAAGTATGCAACTATTCTTACGGTTATTTCTTATCCAAAATCTATACCACCTGGATATCTTGCAGATTTAACTAATATTCCAGGGATAAAAGTAGTTATTAAACATATTCCAGTAGCATTTTCAATGTTACAAAAAATGATTAATAAACAAATTGCAGATTATAAACAAAGATATCAAGAAGAAAAAGATAGGACTTTACAAGAGAGAATTAGACAAGATTATGAATCTTTAGAGTATTTTGTTTCGATGCTTGCAGCTAATCAATCTCAAGTATTTGATTTTCAAATGCATATTATGATTACAGCTGATTCAAGAGAAGATTTAGAGTTAAAGAAAACTAATGTTAAAAATTTCTTAGATTCTATGGAACTTAGGGCAGTTACTTTAAGATTTGAACAAGAAACAATCTTTAAATCAATTTTACCAATCTTTCCTAAACAAAAGATTGAAGAGAGAATTGGAACACCAATTCCATCAATCACGGTTGCTGGAATGTATCCATTTGTCTTTGATTCAATTAAAGATCCAGGTTTATCAAACTTAATTGGAATTGACTTTTCAGGTGGAGTAATCTTATTTAATCAATTCTTATATAAATATCGAAAAGAATCTAATCGAAATAATGCTAACATGATTATTTTAGGTGGTTCTGGTTCTGGTAAATCAACAGCTGCTAAGTTATTACTTCGAGGACATATTAGAAATGGATGTCAAATTGTTGCCATTGATCCTGAAAATGAATTAGAAGAGATGACTAGATTATATGGTGGAGACATCGTTGATCTTGGAAAAGGTGGATCATTTGGAATGATTAATCCCCTTGAAGTTATTATTGATGTTGATGAAGAAGAAATCAGTCAAGGACTTGGCTATACGGTTTTAACTAGAACTTTACAATTCTTAAAGGCTTTCATGAGATATTATTATCCTGATATTGAAGAAGATGTTCAAACTTTATTTAGTGAAATAGTTCAAGATACTTATCGACGATTTGATATTAATTTTGAAACTAATTTTATGAATAAAACAAGTGAAGATTTTCCAACTTTTTCAGATGTTTATGAAACAATTAGAAGTAGGTTATTATCTTTAACTGAAAAGACTCATGAAAGAGATGTAATGGAAAGACTAGAGCTTAAAGTAAGACCATTTATTCGAGAATTAAGTTATTACTTTAATGGTCATACAACGATTAAGAAAAATAGTAACTATATTGTTTTTAATATAAAAGAATTAATGAATCAAGATACAAATATTAAAAATGCTTTATTCTTTAATATCTTAAAGTTTGCTTGGGGCTTATGTCTTGATAAGAGTCGGGATACTATCTTAATGGTCGATGAAGCCCATGTACTTCTTGGTGGAAAGAATGTTCTTGGTGCTGATTTCTTAGCTCAAGTTCAAAGAAGAAGTCGTAAGTATAATACAGGTACGATTATTATAACTCAACAACCAAGTGATTTTTCAGATCCTGATGTAATAACCCAAGGAAAAGCTATATTTGATAATGCATCTTATTATATGATAATGCAGCTTCGGAAACAAGCAGTTGAAGATTTAGCTCATTTAGTTGATTTAAATGAAAATGAAATTGAAAATATTAAAAGGTATACCCAGGGACAAGCCCTATTTGTATGTGGTTCTAAAAGAATGCAAATTGATGTTGTCGTAACCCAAGATGAATTAGAATCATTCGGTTCTGGTGGAGGTTTATAATTTAGTAAAGTAGTAAAGGCGGGTGAGTCGGATGAATGATAATCAAGAAAATGAAAAAATAGAAGCAGGAGCAAAGACGGCTCATTCTGCTCTTAAAACAGGTGCAACCGTAGCCGGGAATGCCGTAGGAGGTAAAATAGGTGCTAAAGTTGCAGGCAAAGTTTATGATAAAGTATCAAATACGAAAATTGGTCAAGGAATAGAAAACACCGCGGGGAAAATAATAGGTAAGTCACCAGTCGGAGATGCCAATAAAAAAATAAATGATAGAGTTTCTGATGATAATCCTTCGGTTAAAAATGCTAAACCACTTGGAAGAGGTGCTTTTAGAAGACCAACTGGTAATATGAGAACTCAAAATAAACCTAATCCATTAAAACAACAAAATCCTAAAGAAGAGACTGAAAAACCTCAAGCTTTACAAAATAAAAATCATTTTCAAAGGTTATGGAATCAGGTAAGTCAAAGAAGAACTAATAAAGAAACTCATGAAGAAAAAGAAGATTTAGAAGAAAATAATGAGGAAAATAATGTTTCTGGAACTAGAGAGAAAAAATCTTTGTTAAAATCAAAAGGTATGGGAATCTTTAGTTTAAAAACGAAAATAATTTTAACACTTGTAGTAATAGTTTTAGCTCTTATTTTAATTTTTACTTTAATTGCGGCTATTATATCTCCATTTAGTTCACTTGTTTCTATATTTAGTTTAGATTCTTGGTTTAGGGAAGATAAACAATATGTTTATGAAGATGGAGAAAAGAAAAAAGCTAATGAAGATTATAATAATGCTATAAGAGGTTCTGCTGATGGAAGTGTCAAGGGAATAGTTCAAGAATATCAAGAAAAATATGATGTTACAATAGATTGGGTTATGTTAGATACGGTTATACAGTATCGTTATATGTTATCAGACCATGAAGATTTATATAGTGGGGATGGAAGTGAAGATATAAGTGATGAAGAATTAGAAGAGAGACTTGAAGAATTAGATGAAAGTGAAGATGGTAATATTAATTCTTCTTCATCTGTTGATTATGTAGCTGCTAAAAAACAAATAAAAACGGTTGCAGCTTTGATGATTGAAAAATCTGGTGATGGTTATATAAGTGATATCGAAGTAGGTGGAGGATTTTATAACCGTTTAATTGATAGTAAGTTTTTAAAAGGTTATTATAAAGATTTTTTATTAGATGATGAATATGAAACAAGAAAAAAATTAGTTGATGAAATATTTGAACAATACAAATTTGCTAAAGAAGCTATAGCACCAAATGGATTATATGGAATAATATCAGATAGTATGCAAATGTATTTGCAAACTTGTAAGACTTCATATGATACAACGATTAATGAACGAGGTAAAAAAGTATTTACTAATAATCGAAATATAAATGCGGGAACTAACTATCCAGAATATTTTAGTTTAACTGATTATTTAAAAGGGGCTGTTGAAGGAGAACTTGGTAGAAGTTCTTTGACAGATGCTAATCGGGAAGGTGTTAAGGCATTTGTAATTGCAACTTTATCATATATGTTAGGAAGTTTCAATGTTGATTTTTATCCTGGGGTTCAATCTATAAATTTTCCAACTGGAAATTGTCGGTTAGTTTCTTGTGATATTAATAATGGTTGTACTTATACGAAACAAGGAATGACTTTTGGAACAGCTTATAGTGGATTAAATAGATTTGGTGTAACAACGGGTATTCATAAACCTTGGAATGATTCCCAAAAAGCTTATATGGATAACGTTTTAGCTGAAATATTTGGAATAGTTATGGTTAAAAAAGGGGTAACTCCTGAAACTCTTGCTAGTAGTGATGATTTTACAGGTGGAAATTATTATACAGATATGTCTTACTGTGAAGGGAAAGCAAATTGTATGGGTCAGAGAGAGGCTTTAGCTGATTCAAGAAATGGTATGACCTATGAAGAAATATTACGTAAATATTATAGTAATTTTGACCTTATCAATATTCGAGAAGGTTTATATGTTGAAGATGCAGCTTATGGTAATGCTAGTTATGATGGTAATGTTATATTTTATGATCAATCAAATTATAAATCATCTTTTTGTGGTAGAGATACGTCAATTGCTGCAGCAGGGTGTGGGGTTACATCAACAGCAATAATCATATCTACTTTTACTGGTAATAAGGAATATGATCCTGTTTATTTCAGTAATATGGCGAGAAGTACAGGTGATTGTGGTGAAGATATAAGTGGTACAAATACAAGTTTCTTTAAAAAAGCTGCTCAAAAGTTTAATTTTGGTTATGAAAGAATAACCAAACAAAATGCTGCTCGTGTTATTGAATTATTAAAACAAGGTAATGCCATGGTTATAGCTCATATGGGTTCAGGCCATTTTACCAATGGTGGACATTATATAGTTCTTTCAGGTGTTAATGATAAAGGACAAGTTTATGTTCATGATCCTAATAATAAAAACAATAAAGCTGGTAAAGGAACTGGCAATGGTTGGTATGATTTCAATAGTATTATTGTTAAAGAATCAAAATCAGGATTCTATGCTATTATAAAGAGGTGACTATGAAAAAAATAATTATTCTTTTATTAGTAGTATTTTTTATAACAGGTTGTGATGTTCGAACTAATATTACAATCAATAAAGATTTAAGTGTTAGTGAAGAAGTTAGAATGACGGGAACTAGTAATTTCTTTGCTAACTATTATAAAGATTTACCAATTACAATTGTTAATGATATGTTAAATACGGGAAATCGCAAAGAAATGTTAACTAATAATGGTTATAAATATGAAATTAATCAAGATGAAAGATATCCAGCCGTTGTTGCTATGAAAAATTATACTAGTGTTAGTGATTTTACGGAACATACAATATTTAAAAATCAATATTTTACTAATTTTGAAACTATAACGAAAGATAATTTAATAACAATTAAGGCTGATGGTTTTAAAATGTATGATCAAGACCCTGAATATTATGAAATTGAAAAAAGTTCAATTAATATTAGAGTTCCTTATATAGTAACCGAGAATAATGCGGATTCCTATGATGCAAGTACTAATACTTATACTTGGAATATTGATTTAGAAACCAAAGATAAAGAAATTAATTTAACATTTGATAAAAATAAAATTTATGTGTATAATTTAATTATGTATATTTCTATTTTAGTTTTAATTATTATAGGAATAATAACAGGAGTAATTATTAGAAAGTTAGTTGTAAAGAGTAAGAAAAATAATAAAATCTATGATTAGGAGATGAAATCATGAAATTAAAGTTACGTTTTGATGAAAAAGATATGAAACGATTTATAATTGTTTGTTTGATTCTTTTATATATTGTTGCAATTGCTATTTCTAATTTATCAAGTATTACTTCAACTGGTGAATTTACATGGTTTAATCCGTTTCCAGCTTTTAGTAAAGATTTAATTGGAGCAACGATTGTCTTTTATATAGTTGCTTTAGTGGCATTGTTAGTTAGTTGTAAAAGTTATTTCTTTGAATTTGAAAAAGGTTTTGGTTTTACAACCGAAAAGAAAACAGATGGTTATGCTAAATGGTGTGATGCCAAGGATATGAAAAAACAATTAAATCTAGTCTTACCAACAGATGTTCATTCTGATCATGCGGGCGTTGCTTTAATTAATGATGGTAAAAAAATCTATGTTGATGATAGTGAATATCATAATTTAGTAATTGGTTCAACAGGTTCAGGTAAAACAACGGCGATTATTTATCCCATGATTGAACTTTTATCAAAACATGGAGAATCAATGATTATAACGGATCCAAAGGGTGAGTTATATGAAAAGAAAAGTAATATGTTAAGAAGTAAAGGATATAAAATAATACTTTTAAACTTCCGGGACCCAGGTCGAGGTAATACTTGGAATCCTTTAACTTTACCTTATAAATTATGGAAAAATGGTAATCAAGATAAAGCTATTGAGTTACTAGATGATTTAGCTTTAAATATTTTGTATGATGAATCAAATAAAAATGCTGACCCTTTCTGGGAGAAAACATCAGCTGATTACTTTTCCGGTTTAACTTTAGGATTATTTGAAGATGCTGATGAATCTGAAATTAACTTAAATAGTATTAGTTTGATGACAACGGTTGGAGAAGAAAAAATAGGTGGAAGCACTTATGTTAAAGAATACTTTAATGGCAAAGATCCTAATGGAGCAGCTTATATTAATGCATCAAGTACAATTCTTGCTCCTAATGATACCAAGATGAGTATTATAGCTGTATTTAAACAAAAGATAAAATTATTTGCTTCTCGGGTTAATTTATCAGAGATGTTATCTTATAGTGATTTTTCAATTGAAGATATAGGTCGTCAAAAAACAGCCGTATTTGTAGTTATTCAAGATGAAAAGAAAACTTATCACTCCTTAGTAACGATTTTAATTAAACAAATCTATGAAACTTTAATTGATGTTGCTCAAAATCATGGAGGTAAATTACCAATTAGAACCAATTTCCTACTTGATGAGTTTGCGAATATGCCACCTTTAAAAGATGTAACTACCATGATTACAGCAGCCAGAAGTCGTCAAATGCGATTTACAATGATTATTCAGAACTTTGCTCAATTAAATGAAGTTTATGGTGAACAAAATGCTGAAACGATTAAAGGTAATGCAGGTAACTTAATTTATCTTATTTCAACCGAGTTAAAAGCTTTAGAAGAAATAAGTAAGATGTGTGGAGAAATTAAAGTTAAAAGTGATAAAGAGGGAAAACCTGATGAAACGAGACCACTTATTACGATCAGTGATTTACAAAAACTTAGTATGAATGAAGTTATTATTAGACGTTTAAGAATGGCTCCTTTTAAAACCAAGTTAACTCCTGATTATAAAATGAATTGGGGTAGAACTTTCAAAAAAGCTGATATTATGCAAATAACTCCTCGTGAAAGAAGAGAAGTTAAAGTATTTGATATAAGAGAATTTGTTAAAAACAAAAAGAAAGAAAGTAACCCTGCTTTTCCAGGTTTTGGAGGAGGCTTTCCAGGTAGTTTTCCACCTAATCCATTTGGTGGTATGAATGCAAATGATAATTTTAAACCTCCATTCCCAGGTCTATTTGATGATAAACCAACCAGTGTTCCTGATAATAAAATTGATGTTGATAAAATATTAGAAAACTTAGATGCCAAGATTGCCGAAATTGAAGCTGAAGAAAAAAGACTTGCAGAAGAAGAAAAGCAAGAGAATGCTAAAATTGAAGAAGATAAAAATAAACTTGAAACATCTAATATTCCAAGTGCAACTATTGAAAAAGAAATACCTCAAACTGATATAGAGAGTTTAGATGATGATTTAGATTTTAAAGAGTTCTTAAATACCTTTAATGAAGATGATTTTAAAACTCCAAGTAATGAAGATAATATCGAGGAAGATAAACCAAAGAATATTGATGAATTAATAGATAAAATCAAAGAACAAAGTTTAGAAGTAGAATCTAATAATATTAAACAAAATATGGATTTAAAAGAAGAAAACAAATATAAAGAAGTAAGTGATGATGAATTTTTTGATGATTTCTTTGATGAGTAAAACCTTAAAATAGCAAATTTTAAGGCTTTTTTTGTATAAAATTAAAAATTAAAGTTAAAAAAAATTTTTCAAAGTCTTAAATTCCAAAAAGTGTATTCAGACTACACCAAAATAGCAACAATTTTCAAAATTGGGTTTAATAATAAACTCAATTTTTTAATTTGAACCAGTTTTACATATCAATTTGTAAATTTACAATATTTGACATATTTTGCAATCTGTGTTATAGTCAATTTGCAAGGAGGAATTAGTATGACAAAAGAAGCAAATAATAATAAAAAAGGAGAAATAATTCAATGTATTAAAGATACTAATGCTAAAGCTTTATTTGGTAATGTTAATAATCTAGATATTACAACTTTTATAGTATCTTGTATTTTAAAAATAGATTATAAAGAATTAGAAGGAAATATAAGTTTACAACCTTTAAAAATAATCGAAGGAGTAAAAAATGAAATGGTTCCAGAATGTGATGTAGTTATAAAAGTAAAGTTAAATAATAAGGAAAGAATAATCGTATTAGAATTTAATTACTTCACAATGGATTTAGCAAGTTTCTTTAAGAATAGCAATTATACTTTTAAAGAGAAGAAAAACTTATCAAAAGCTCATCAATTAAAATTAAATAGAAATTTATTTTACGTATTGAAAATAATAAGTAGTAGAATTAAGAAAGGAAATAACTATACTGAGATAATACCTGTAACCTTAGTAAACTTTAATACATTTTCTAAAAAGAATAAGAAATTAAATAAATATGGAGTAGTAGATATATTAGATACCAGTGATTATTATTCAGAAAATTTAGAAATATTTAATTTAGATATTGTCAAATGTTATCAAGCAGTGTATAATAATAAGTATCAAGGAAGTAATATATATGAAGAGAATTTAATAATAATGGGTGCTATAATGGCTACTAATAAATATAGTGAAGTAAAAGAGCTAGTAGCAAGACTTCATATAAAAGAAGAGATAAAAGAAAGGATGATGGAGGTGATCGAGAATATGATGGGAGAAGGAGAATTAGGTCTATATTATTATCCAGACCAAGAAAAGAAGGATTTTGATGAGGCTTTATTAGAGTTATGTAGGAAAGAAGGAAGGTCTGAAGGAATTAATATTGGAATGTCTAAAGGAATTAATATTGGAAGATCTGAAGGAATTAACCTTGGAAGGGCTGAAGGATTAACCCTAGGTCGTGCTGAACAACAAAGAGATATGGTTATATCTTTGAATGACCAACATATATCACTTGATGTTATAGCTAAAGCAGCTAAAATTTCTATAAATAAAGTAAAACAAATAATTAATGATTATTTAAAAAATAATAAATAATCTTAATGGTAAAAAGATAATTAAGTAGAAAACATTTATATCAATTAATCTTTTGTTCCTACTTGAATTTATCTTTTTTTTTTGCTATAATGTTTTCAGAATATAGAGGTGTTTATGAAAAAAATAACAAAAATAATATTAATATTATTACTTACATTGGGGTTTAATTTAAATGTATTAGCTGTTGAAACAGAACCAGGACCACAAGTTGGAGAAAAAAGTAATGATGCTACTTTAAAAAGTGTTACTGTAAATAATCAAACAGCTATGTGTGATGATAAAACTTGTAGTTTAGATATAACGGATAATAGTGTTACTAATGTTACAATAACTTATAATTTATCATCTGAAACAGCTACAGTTATTAAAGGTGAAAAAGAAATAACTTTAAAAGATGGAGAAAATAGAATAGATGTTACTATTCAAGCTGAAGATGGAGTAACAACTAAAGATTATGTTGTTATCATTAATAAAAAAAGTAAATCAACTGATGCAACCTTAAAAAAGATTACCATTAATGGAGAAACAATAACTTTAAAAGCTGAAAATACAAGATATAATGCTACAGTTAGTTATTCAGCTAAAAAACTCGAGATTGAAGCTATACCTAATAATGCCAATGCAAAAGTTGAAAATGCTAAAAATAATAAAATTACTTATGATTTTTATGAAGATAAAAAAGAAATTAGAATTAAAGTGATTGCTGAATCTGGTGAAGATGTTTTAACTTATGTTATTAATGTATCTAGAAGAGCTGAAGAAGATGCAACTTTAAGAGATTTAAAGATTGAAAACTATGATATTGATTTTTCAAAAGATACAACTAGTTATGAAATAACAGTTTTAAAAAATGTTAATCAATTAGATATTAAGGCAACTCCAACTGATACAGATGCAAATGTTAAGATTGATGCACCTACTACTTTAGAAGTTGGGGAAAATACCATTACAATTACAGTTAGTAATGATGGTAATGTAAAAGTTTATACTTTAAAAGTTACGAAGTTAGATCAAGAAGATAAAAGTTTAGCTAATCTTAAATCTTTAAAGATTGAAGGTTATGATTTAAAATTTAAAGAAGATAAATATGAATATGATTTAAAAATAGGAGATATTAATGTTTTAGATATTAGTTATGAAACTGTAAATCCTGATGCAACAGTTCAAGTAACTGGTAATATGGATTTAGCTGATGGTAGTATTGTAAAAGTTAGAGTTACTTATACATCAGGTTTAACTAATGTTTATCGAATTAATATTATTAAAGATGAAGAAGAAAGTAAAAACAATAGTGTATCTAAAATAGTAATTATTATAGTTATAATATTAATTATTATTGCTGGTATTGTTATCTTTATAATTCAATATAAGAATAAGAAAAATGGTAAAAATAATAAAGATTCTAAAAAGAAAACTTTAGATATCGTTGAAAATGAAAATTTAGATAAACAATTTGAAAATGTTGGAGTTAATCCTCTTGATGATGATGAAATAGAAGATATTATTTAATTAAGGAAATGATTTTATGTTAAAGAAACTTGATAAATTGTTAGTTGTTAGTGTTACTTTGTTAATAGTTATAGGACTTATTATGATATTTTCAGCTAGTAATGTTACTAGTTATATGCAATATGCAAAAAGTCCCTATAACTTTTTCATAAGGCAATTTATCTTTCTAATAGCAAGTTTAATCCTTTCTTTTTTTATATTAAGATTTAAAATTAGATATTATAAAAAATTAAGTTATATTATGATGGCTGTAATCATGGGATTATTAGTTGGAGTTTTAATCTATGGTAAGGTTTCTAATGATGCTAAAAGTTGGTTTAATGTTTTTGGTTTATTTACAATTCAACCAAGTGAATTTGCTAAAGTTATAACGATTCTTTTCTTTGCTTGTTTTTATGGTAAAAAAAGTAATTGTGAAAGTTTAAAAACAGTATTCATTCCTTTAATAGTAGCGGTAGCAACTGCTTTTATGATAGCTTTACAACCAGATTTAGGAACAACTATCCTTTATTTGGGAATTGTCTTCTTTATGTTTTTAGCACTTCCTATTAGTTCTAAAATCAAAAGAAATAGTGTTTTAGGTATTATAGGAATGGTTGCTATAGTTTTATTATTAATGTTAAATAATGGAGTTAAATTATTATTTGAAAGACAAATTGAAAGATTTAATTTCTTAGATCCTTGTTCAAGAATCTATTCAACTGGTAATCAAGTATGTAATGGTTATATTGCTATTAATAATGGGGGATTATTTGGGAAAGGTTTAGGTAATAGTACTCAAAAGTATTTATATTTACCAGAAGCCTATACGGATTTTATCTTTGCTATTATTGTTGAAGAATTAGGATTAGTTATATCAATTGGTATTTTGGCTTTATTATTTATTGTTTTATGGAGAATCTTCTTAATTGCTAAACGATGTAAAAATGCAAGAAATACTTTAATTTGTTATGGAGTATTTTGGTATATATTACTTCATATTGTTATTAATTTAGGAGGATTACTGGGACTTATGCCTTTAACAGGAGTTCCTTTACCATTTTTATCTTATGGTGGTTCTTATTTAATGAGTTTAGTTTCAAGTATTGCTTTAGTTTTAAGAGCTGATTATGAAAATAAAGTACCAGATGCTAGATAATTGGTTCGAATGTGGTTCGAAAGAAAATTTGAGCTTTTCTAATATTTATAAGGGTTTACAAAGGCTTAGACCCTTTTTATTTATTTTTTTGGTTCGAATCTTGGTTCGAAAGTGGTTCGAAAGATTGATATTTTAGATAATTTGTATTATAATATTAACAAGAGGTGATTAACTATGTATAAAGAGAGTGAAACTTTAGAATTAAAAAGAGAAATTAATTCAAATATTTGTAAAGAAATTATTGCTTTTGCTAACACTAAAGGTGGTACTATTTATATTGGATATGATGATGATGGAAATTTAGTTGGTTTAAAAAATGCCAAAGAAGAATTAGATAAATTAAGTAATTTAATTTCTGATAACATTGCTCCTAATCTAACGTTTAATGTTTCAATGGAAATTATTGAAGAATTAGGTTTAGACACAATAATTGTAAAAGTATTAAAAGGTACCAATAGACCTTATTATTTAAAAAGCAAGGGAATAACTCCTGAAGGTGTTTATATTAGACTAGGTGCTACTAATAGAATGGCTACTCGTGATGAGATTGTTAAAATGATAATGGAAGACTCTAATGTTAAATTTGAAGATAATATTAGTAAAGAACAAAATTTAAGTTTTAATTATTTGGAAAGAATATTTAAAGAAAAAAATATTATTTTAAATAAAGTTAAAATGAAAAATATGGGTTTTCTTAATGAAAAAGACTTATATACTAATTTAGCGTATATAGTAAGTGATCAAAATAATTTTCCAATTAAAATAGCAGTTTATAAAGGAGATTCAAAAGTTGAATTTTTAGATAAAAAAGAATTAGATAATATGAGTGTTTTTGAACAATTAGATGAAGTTTTAAAATTTTTGAAATTAGTTATTAAAATTCCTGCTAAAATTGTAGGTATGGAAAGAGTTGAAAGCCCTGAATATGATTTTGAAGTTATTAGAGAAAGTTTATTAAATTGCATAATCCACAGGGATTACAGCATTTATGGTAGTACTTTAATTAATATTTATGAAAATAGTATTGAGATTGTAAATCAAGGAGGACTTATAAGTGGATTAACTATTGAATCTATTAAAAAGGGAAATTCAGCATCTAGAAATCCTCGTTTAGCATCTTTATTTCATCGGTTAGGTTTAGTTGAAGCATATGGTTCAGGTATTCCTAGAATATTTGCTAAATATGAATATCAAGAGCAAAAGCCTATTATAGAATCAATCGGAGAAAGTTTCTTCATAAGATTTCCAAAACTAGAATATGAAGAGTTTACAAATAATGAATTAAATATATTATTTGATTATGCTAGAAAGAATGGAAAAATTACAAGAGAGAATGTTGAAGATTTATTTGGATGTTCTAAAACAAGTGCTATAAGAAAATTAAATTCGTATGTTGAAAAAGAAATGTTGAAAAAAGTAGATGTTGGCAAAAATACTTATTATGAAATTTATAATAAATAGTTTTGAAAAATTAATTATTATTTGTCAAATTTTGTTAAAAAAAATAGAAAAGTGTAAATTACCTCTTTTCTATTTTTGATTTTTAGTTTATAATTAGATAGGAGTTTAGAAGTAGGAAATTAATTTTAAGAAAAAACATAAAATTATTAAGGAAATACCAAATTTTATATTTTTTTTGCTAAAATATAGTATTTTTACTGAAAAACTTGACAAAATCATGTTTTATGATATTATAATTAAGCCTATGAAAAGGGGAGGAGTATATTTAATGGAAGAAATAAATTTAAAGGAACTATGGCGTTATTTTGTATCAAAAATTTATATTGTTTTTATTGCAATGGCAGTTATTTTACTATTAGGTAATATTTATTTAGTCTTTTTACAAAAACCACTTTATAAAAGCGATACTACTTTGTTATTAGTAAGTGATGAAGATATTACTAATAGTACTGTAACTTTGATTAATGCATTAACTCCAACTTATACAGAGTTAATTAAGAGTAGAAATGTATTATCAACGGTTGCTAAAAATCTTAATATTGAAGAAAGTGCAGGTAGTCTAGCATCTCAAGTTAGTGTTACATCACTTACTGGTACTCAAATAATTAAGATTGAAGTTGCTAATCAAGATAGTAAAAAAGCTAAAGATATAGCTAATGAACTTGCTAAAGTATTTATGAAAGAGATTAAAGAAAGATATGATTTTGAAAATATTACCATTATTGATGAAGCTAAAGAAGCTACATCACCTTATAATGTTAATGTTGTAAGACAAAATATAATTTATCTTTTAGTTAGTTTAGTACTTGGATTTGGAGTAATATTTGTCTTATTCTACTTTGATACATCAATTAAGGATGCTAATACAGTAGAAGATAAGTTTGGATTAACAGTACTTGGTACAGTTCCTAGGGTAGGTGATAGAAATGGCTAGAAAAGCAGTTGAAGAAAATAACGTTAGTTTATTAATAAATGATAATCCTAAATCATCTTTCAGTGAAGCAATTAAAAGTATTAGAACGAATTTACAATTTTCATCTATTGATAAAGATGCTAAAGTAATTTTAGTAACATCACCTGAACCAGGTGATGGTAAAAGTTTAATTTCTTCTAATTTAGCAGGAGCATATGCTCAAGAAAATAAGAAAGTTTTAATAATTGATTGTGATCTTCGAAAAGGAAGACAAGCTGAAATATTTAATATTAAAAAAACTCAAACAACCGGATATACTAATTTGATTTTAAATTATACTAATGCATCTTTAGGAATTATTCAAACTGAAAAAATTGAATTAAAAGATTATATAT
The DNA here is from genome assembly GCA_947624175.1 of uncultured Bacilli bacterium. GTDB lineage: Bacteria > Bacillota_I > Bacilli_A > RF39 > UBA660 > RUG591. Next base: position 22,357 of record CANQJD010000005.1, on the reverse strand, counting down.
GTAAAACTGGAATAAAGAATGTTCATTTGATTCCTAATGGACCAATTCCACCTAATCCAATTGAGTTACTTGGAGCAACTAAGAATAAAGAATTACTTGATGCGTTAAAGAAGATTTATGATATAATAATTCTTGATTGTCCACCTGTACTTGGATTAAGTGATACTTTAGTCATGACTCGTTATAGTGATTTAAATATTTTAGTTATTTCAAGTGATAAAACCAAAGCAGAAGACTTGAATGATGTTAAAAGAGCATTTGAAAAGGCTAATGCTAAGATTACAGGAGTTGTATTAAATAAAGTTAAAGTGCCTAATGGTTCTTACTATGGTTATTATGGGTATTATGGTGAATAGTCATGAAAGACCTTCATTCACACATATTAATGGGGCTTGATGATGGAAGTCAAAGTATTGAAGAAAGTATCAATATTTTAAAAAAAGCTAAAAAAGCGGGAGTTACAGATATAATGTTAACTCCTCATTATATAAAAAATAGTAAATATGATTATAATAACCTAGAAAAAGAAGAATTACTTGATATTTTAAAAAGAGAGATGGAAGAAGAAGGTATTAATATAAATCTTTATTTAGGAAATGAGATTTATATTGATGAAGATATCCTTGACTTAATTAAAGAAGATGAAATAATGCCTCTTAATAATTCAAGATATTTATTAGTAGAACTTCCAATGATGTCTGAATTAAATGATGCAAGTGAGATATTCTTTGAATTAATAAGAAATGGTTATATCGTAATACTTGCTCATCCTGAAAGATATACTTATATTCAAGATGATATAAGTAAACTTGATGAATTTATAGAAATGGGTGTTTTATTACAAGGTAATTACATGAGTCTATATGGTAAATATGGTAGTAATGCTGAATATGTATTAAAACATTTATTAAAAGAAAATAAAATTCAATTTCTTGCTAGTGATATTCATCATGAAAGAAGTGAATATCATTTAGAGAAATTAGAAAAACATTTACTAAAAATAGTCAAAGATAAAGAAATAGTAAAAGATTTACTAGAAAGAAATTTTGATAAGGTTATAGGAGATAAAGAAATATAAGGGGGAAAGGATGCTGTATGAAAAATAAATATATAAAGAAAAGAAATCGTATAATATTATTTATCATGTTGGATATTGCAACTTTAATATTTTGTTCTTATTGTGCTTTAGCTTTAAGATTTGATTTTTTTGATATTCCAGAAAATTATTTAATCAATCTATTTAATTATTTGCCATTTGATTTAATTGCAATATTGGTTATTTTTATGATTTTTAAATTGTATGCTAGTATGTGGAGTTATGCATCAATTGTTGAAATGATCAATATTGCTTTTGCATGTACAACTTATGAGACATTTGAATTTTTTTATAAAACTTTATTTAATGTTAGTATGCCAAGAAGTTATTATGTAATTAAATGGTTATTACTTATCTTATTTGTTTGTGGACTTAGATATTCTTATCGAATAGCAAGAACGGTTAAAGATAGAAGCAGGAGTAAAAAAGGTACAGTTAATACAATGATAGTTGGAGCAGGTGAAGCTGGTAGATTATTGATTAATGAAATTATTAATAATCAATCTAGTTTTGCAACTAGAGTATCTTGTGTAATTGATGATGATGCTAATAAGATTAAATCTTATATAATGGGTATACCAGTTGTAGGTGGTAGAAGTCGGATAAAAGAAGAATGTGAAAAAAGAAATATTAAAGAAATTATTATAGCTATTCCATCAGCATCAAAAGAAGAATTAGCAAATATTGTTGAAGAATGTCAGAAGACCGATTGTGATATTAGAATTTTACCTAATGTTTATGAAATGATAGGTAAACCAACCATGAAGAAGTTAAGACCTCTATCGTATGAAGACTTTTTAGGTCGAGGAGAAATTGTAATTGATGCAGAAGATATTAGTTATAGTATTAAAGATAAAGTAGTCTTAGTAACTGGTGGTGGAGGTTCAATTGGAAGTGAGTTGTGCAGACAAATTGCAAAGCATGAACCTAAACAATTAATTATCTTTGATATATATGAAAATAATGCTTATGATATTGAACAAGAATTAAAGAGAAATCATCCTGAACTTAATTTAGCAACAATAATTGGTTCGGTTCGTGATTATGATAGAATGGAAGTAGTATTTAAGAAATATAACCCAGAACTTGTTTTTCATGCAGCAGCTCATAAGCATGTTCCTTTAATGGAAGAAAGTCCTAATGAAGCAATTAAAAATAATTGTTTAGGAACTTTAAATGTTGTTAAATTAGCAGATGTTTATAAAGTTAAAAAGTTTGTTCTTATTTCATCAGATAAAGCTGTTAGACCTACTAATATAATGGGGGCAACCAAAAGAATATGTGAAATGATTATTCAAACTTATAATAAAAAATCTAAAACGGATTATGTAGCTGTAAGATTTGGAAATGTTTTAGGTTCTAATGGTTCCGTTATACCATTATTCATAAAACAAATTGAAGCTGGAGGTCCAGTTACGGTTACTCATAAAGATATTACAAGATTCTTCATGACGATTCCCGAAGCTGTTTCATTGATTCTTCAAGCTGAAACATATGCGGAAGGTGGAGAAATCTTTGTACTTGATATGGGTAAACCAGTTAAGATTTATGATTTAGCAAAACAAATCATAAGATTTAAAGGATATGAACCTAATGTTGATATTAAGATTAAAATTACAGGTTTAAGACCTGGTGAAAAATTATATGAAGAATTACTTATGGAAGAAGAAGGATTAAAAGATACTCCAAATAAGTTAATTCATATCGGTAGACCTATAGAATTTGATGAAGATAAATTTTTAGATAAACTTGATAAGTTAATTGAATATGCTTATAAAAATCAAGATGATATTAAAGATGAGGTCGCTAAAATTGTAACAACATATAAAGTTGATAAAGAAAGGGCTGGAAAATAATATGTTAAAGCTTATGTATATTACTAATAGCCCAGAGGTTGCTTTAATTGCAGAAAAATATGGTATTGATAGAATTTGGATTGATTTAGAGACACTTGGTAAGGAAAAAAGACAAAATGGTATGAATACTGTTAAATCCAATCATACAATTTCGGATATAAAAAAAATTGCTCCTCTTCTTAAAAAATCTGACATGTTAGTTAGAATTAATCCAATTAATAAAGACTCAAAAAAAGAAATTAATGATGTTATAGCTGCTGGTGCACAATTGGTAATGCTTCCAATGTGGAAAAGTGTAGATGATGTTGAAACATTTTTATCTTATGTTAATCATAGAGTGAAGACAATTCTCTTACTTGAAACAAAAGAAGCTGTTGATTGCTTAGATGATGTTTTAAAGTTAAAGGGAATTGATGAAATCCATATTGGATTAAATGATTTACATTTATCTTATGGACTTACATTTATGTTTGAGCTTCTTTCTAATGGTGTTGTAGAAAATATATGTAATAAAATAAAAAAAGCAAATATTCCATATGGAATAGGTGGAATAGCTAAATTAGGATATGGTGATTTACCTGCTGAAAAAGTAATAATAGAACACTATAGACTAGGTTCTACAAGAGCAATTTTATCTCGTAGTTTTTGTAATACTGCTCTTATTACTGATATAAATGAAATTGAACAAACATTTAAAGATAATATGAAACATTTAAGAGAATATGAAGAAAAAGTTTCAAAAATGAGTGACAAAGAAATAAATAAAAATACAAAAGAGGTAAAACAAATTGTAAATAATATTGTTAATAAAAAAAATACAATTATAAATAAAGAAAAAATGGATGTATTAAAAGAAAAATGTGGAGATTCGTTTTATGTACTGGATACGAAGCAGTTTAGAAGTAATTTTATTGAATTAAAAAGTGCTATTGAAAAATATTATCCTAAGTTTAATATTGCTTATTCATATAAAACAAACTATATTCCAAAACTATGTAGAATTATAAATGAGTTAAATGGCTATGCCGAGGTTGTATCTGAAATGGAATTACAACTTGCACTGAAGGTAGGTGTAGAGCCAAATAGAATAATATGGAATGGTCCAATTAAAAATAGTGATTATTTGAGTGAATATGCTTGCAAAGGAGTAACAGTTAATATAGATAACTATGAAGAAGCTATATTACTAGATAATATTTCAAAAAAATCAAGTAAAAAGATAAATGTAGGAATTAGATGTAATTTTGATGTTGATGATGGAGTTATTTCAAGATTTGGATTAGATACAAATAGTGAGGATTTTAGCAAGGTTTTATCCATAATCAATAATAATAAAAAATTGTATTTGATAAATTTACAATGTCACTTTGCTAAGAGGCAATTAGATTATTGGCCTAATAGAGCAAAAAAAATGATAGAATTAATCGAAAAATTAAAAGTAATTCCTGAAAGAATAGATTTAGGCGGCGGTCTTTATGGAAATATGGATAATAGATTAAAAGAGCAATTTTCATCGGCAATACCATCTTATCAAGAATATGCATTATCATTTGCTCCAATACTTCATGATTTTTTTGAAAAAAAAGGTGTTTATCCAGAATTAATAATAGAGCCTGGTTCAGCATTAGTTGGTGATTCAATGAAATTTGTATGTACAGTTAATAATATCAAAAATATAAGAGGTAAATATTTTGCAAGTGTGACCGGAAGTCAAAAAAATATTAGTATGACCGGAGTTAATCCTCCAATAGATATTATTAAATATAATAATGATAGTAAAGAGTATAAAGACTTAGATATAGTAGGATATACATGTATTGAAGGAGATGTCCTTTTCAAAAACTATAGTGGCAAATTATCAGTTGGTGATGTGATTGTTATAAGTAATTGTGGTTCTTATTCAATTGTAATGAAACCACCCTTCATTCTTCCAAATTTTTATATTGTAGAAATGTCTAATAATGAAATTGAAATAATAAAGAATAAAGAATCTTTTGACTATATATTTGAAACTTATAATTTTTAATGAGGTAGTTATATGTATATTGTTAGTTTATTTTTTAAAAGATTATTTGATATTATTCTTTCATTATTGGGATTAATAGTGTCATTACCAATTTGGATTTTTGTAAGTATAGCAATAAAAATCGATTCTAATGGTCCAATCTTATTTAAACAAAAACGTAGAACGAAAAATGGAAAAATATTTAATATCTTAAAGTTTAGAACGATGATTACAAATGCTGAAAAAATGGGGACAGGGTTATTTAATTTTAAAGATGATCCAAGAGTAACAAAAGTTGGAAAATTTTTAAGGAATACTAGTTTAGATGAAGTTCCACAATTATTAAATATTTTTTTGGGACAAATGTCCTTTGTTGGACCAAGGCCTTGTGTTGAGAATGAATTGGGTGATTTTGATACACTTAATAAGATTTATAAAAAAAGATTTGAAGTAAAAGCTGGATTAACAGGTCTTGCTCAAGTAAAAGGAAGAAATGATATAACATGGGATAAAAAGGTTATATTTGATAATGAGTATGTTGATAAATTTAAAAAATATGGTGTATTATATGATTTTAAAATAATGTTTTGTACTATTTTAAAGGTCTTTAAAAAAGAAAATATTTACGAAAATAAAGTTGATAATTCCGTAGATGATGAAACTGCTGCAAAACTAGAAGAAGAAAGAATTATTAAATTGGCTCATCAAAAAGATTAGGAGGAGAATAATAATGAAATATAAAGTTGAAAATAGAAGAATTTGGTTAAAAGGAGAAATACTTGATGTTAATGAAGCAAAAATTAACGTTCTTTCTCCTACTTCCCAATTTGGTTTGAATGTTTTTGAAGGAATTCCGTGTTATTGGAATGAAGAAGAAAAACAATTATATGCTTTTAGATTAGATGACCACTATAATAGATTGCTTAAATCAGCAAAATTGCTTCAATTAGATTGTAAATATACAAAAGAAGATTTTAAAAAAGCTTTAGTTGATGTAATAAAAGCAAATGAGTATGATGAGAATTTATCAGTAAGACAAACGCTATTTGTTGATGGATTTGGTTCTTGGGGTAGTGATGGACCTGTTGAAATGTTTGTTTCACCAATACCTAGAGGAAAGACAAGTGCTGAATATAATAAAAAAGGGTTAAATTGTTGCGTAACTTCTTGGAGAAGAATTAGCGATGATAATTTATCACCAAGAATAAAATGTGGTGCTAACTATATTAATAGTAGATTAGGACAAAGGGAAGCATTAAGGAATGGATATGATACCTGTATATTCTTAAATAAAGAAGGAAAAGTTTCAGAGGGACCAGGTTCTTGTTTCTTTATGATTAAAGAAAATAAAATAATAACTCCACAATTAACCGATTCTGTTTTGGAAAGTATTACTAGAGATACGATAATTAAGATTGCAGAAGAATTGGGATTTGAAGTAGTTGAAAGATCAATAGATAGAACCGAGCTATATACTTGTGATGAAGCATTTTTATGTGGATCAGCAATGGAAATAACTCCAGTATTATCTATTGATAAGTATAGTATAAATAATGGTATAAGTGGTGATATAACAGAAAAAATTCATAAAGAATATTTGAATGTGGTTAGAGGAATAAAGATAATTAATAAAAAATGGTTAACACCAATTTACAAGGATAAGTAATATGGAAAAGGAATATATTAAAAATAAAGTTTCAATAATAACTCCAGTTTACAATGCAGAAAAATATTTACCACAGTATTTTGATTCTATTTTTAATCAAACTTATAATGATATTGAGATTGTTTTAGTTAATGATTGTTCATCAGATAATTCTGAAAAAATCATAAAAGATAGAATGAAAAATCATAAAAATATTATCTATTATTGCCAAGATAAAAATAGAGGAGCAGGTGCAGCAAGAAATAAAGCGCTAGAAATTGCTACAGGACAATATGTTGCATTTCTTGATAGTGATGATGTTTGGTATCCTGAAAAAATAACTAAACAAATTGAATTAATGAATGAAAAAAATACACCTTTTTCATATACAGCAATTGAAATGATAGATGAAAATGGTAAACAAATAAAAGGAAAAAGGAATTTAAAAACGATTTGTGATTATAATTATTTATTACATAATACTATTATTGCTACTTCTTCTGCTGTTATAAATAGAGAAATATTAGGTGATTTTAGGATGCCATTAAGAAGAGGTGGACAAGATTACGCAACATGGTTAATGCTGTTAAGAAATGGGACTATTGCATATGGAATTAATGAGGCATTAGTAAAATATAGAGTTAGTAGTAACTCTTTATCATCAAATAAATTTAAAAGTATCAAACAAGTTTGGGAAATACAAACACAAGATGAAAAAATAGGAAAGGTTAGAGCAAGTTATAATATTATTCACTTTGTATTTCATGCTCTAATCAAATATTTATTTTAAATAAAGGCGGTGTGACAATGAAATTATTAGTGTCAGTCGTTAATGTATGTTCATACAAGAAATGATTTTATGCAAAAAATGGCATTGATGTAATGGTAATGAAATTTAGTACTAAAGAGGATTATTTATTTGATGGTGTTAATGTTGTATCCTAGAATTGCATAATAAGAATAATAATCATTTTTAGTTCAAGCAATAGGTGTTTATAATATGATTACTGGAAAGTCTAAACTATTTTGGGAAAAGGCTGAAAGTATTAGATAGATTAATGGAGGATGTATGAAAATAGTATTTTTATCTTCGGCAGATAATTATCACACAAAGAAATGGTGTGAGTATTTTGTATCTAGAAATCATGAAGTACATGTAATTTCTTTTATGAATGATAAAATAGATAATGTAGTAGTACACTATATTGATTCAGGTGCTTCTACTAGTAGTTCTAATATTAAAAAAATTAAGTATTTATTTTGTATCAAAAAAATAAAAAAAATAATTAAAGATATCAACCCAGATATTATAAATGCTCATTATATTACAAGTTATGGAATGATTGCTACACTTTTAGGATTAAAAAAATATATATTATCTGTTTGGGGTTCCGATGTTTATGAGTTTCCTAAAAAAAGTTTTATTCATAAGTTATATGTTAAATATATTTTAAGAAAGGCACCATACATTTTTTCAACTAGTAAAACTATGGCTAAAGAAATACAAAAATATGTAAATAAAGATATTTATATAACTCCATTTGGGGTAAAAATGGACTTGTTTTCTCCAAAAAGAAAAAAAGTTCAAAAAGAGAAATATATAAAAATTGGTATAGCAAAATCTATTAAACCAATATATGGGTATGATACTTTAATAAAAAGTTTAAAAATAATCAAAAATAAATGTGGAAATGATTTTTTAAAATTAATAATAATTGGAAGTGGAAAATATGAAAAAGAGTATAAAGATTTAGCAATAAAATTAGATGTTGCTGAAATGATAGAATGGAAAGGATTTTTATCTCAAGAAGATGTTGCCAAAGAATTAGGAAATATCGATATAGCAGTTTATCCATCTTTAGCTGAATCTTTTGGAGTTTCTGCAATTGAAGCAGAGGCAACTGGATTGCCAGTTATAATTACAAATGTCCCTGGTCTTTTAGAAGTTACTATACCCAATGAAACAAGTCTAGTTGTAATGAAAGATAATAGTGAAGAATTAGCAGATAAAATAATTTATCTAGTCAATAATGAAAAAGTAAGAAAAAAAATGGGAAATGCTGCTAGAAAATTTGTAGAAAGTAAATATGAATATAATAGATGTTTTAGTGAAATTGAAAAATTATTTATAAAAATTAGTAATTCTAAATAGTGAGGTGATTACCATTATGAAAGGTTTAATATATACATCAGGATCAATAATTGAAGTAAAGCAAACTGGTGGAGTAAAAAGATTTATAGAACTTTCTAAAGCCTTATGTAATAAATATGATTTTGATTTATGTTGTAGTGATAATAATGAAAGTCTAAAAAAATATAATTTAAAATCAAAATATGAAATGAAAAAAATCAAATCAAGATTTAAAATATTACCTCCAGAATTATTAATACTAATAAAAAATTTTAAAGTAATTAAGAAAATAAAAAAAGAAAAATATGATAGAATCATTGTTTTTGATGTACCTCCTACTATAGGACTTTGTTTATTCAATGTTAAGAATATAGTATTAATGATTAGAAAAGATATGATTGGTTATGAAGAAGTTAATAGTAATAATACTAAAAAATTATCTTATAAATTAAAAAAAATGTATCAATGGATAAGTGAAGACATATGTATAAAAAAATGTAGTAAAATTATTTGCCAGTGTGAATATGATAAGGAAATAATATTAAAAAGGCATAATAGATTAAGAAAAAGTATTGGAAAAAAATTTAAAATACAAATTAATAATATTAATCCAAGTTGGATAGTTGAAAAATCAAAAGTTAATTCTGAATTTATAGTTGATGATAGTAAAAAGAACATATGTTTTATAGGCGGATTTAATGATAAAAGGAAAGGACAAGATATATTACTTGAGGCAATTAAAGAATTAAATAAAGAAAAAAATAATTACAATTTTTATTTAATCGGTGGAGGTAAAAATTTAGAAAATTATAAAAAAATTTATAATTATAAAAATGTTGAGTTTTTAGGCAATATGGATAATCCACTTATTGTTTTGAAAAAATGTGATTTGCTTGTTGTTCCTTCACTTGCTGATTCATGTCCTAATACTGTACTTGAAGCGTTATATAATGATATAGTTGTTATTGGTAGTAATGCAGGAGGAATACCTGAAATTTTGTGTGATGAATCAGCAATTTTTGACTTAAATAAAGATTCATTAATATTAAAAATTAAAGATATTATGAATGATAATAAAACTTATGAAATGATTAAAAAAAATCAAAATATAATAAAAAAAGAATTAACATTTGATTGGACTTTAAAAATTTATGATATAATAAAAGAATAAAATAATTAAGTTTTTGATTTTTAATTAAATAAAAATAATATTTAAATTGATGAAAAATTAATTTGGAGATGACTTATGAAAGAGATTAAGAAAAATATTAATATTGATTATATACAATTAGTTTTATTTTTTATATATATGATTATTTTATATATATATGGTAGTAGTTCTGATACTGTAGTCTATTCAGAAATTATTTTGTTAATATTTTTGGGAATAGAATTTTTAAAAATAATAAAAAATAGAAAAATGAAATTTTGTGTTCCAATTATATTAATGTTTTTCTTTGCTCTATTTTGTTTATTGTCCAGTTTTTGGTCAATTGATCCAAATATAACTCTAATAGATGCAAGAACTCAAATTATTTTAGTTATTTTTGTGCTTATTTCTTATAACTTTTTTATAAATATTGATAATGGAGCAAAGAAATTGTTAAAAATAATTATGTATGCTGGTTTAATATTTTCATTTTATATAATTATTTACTATGGAGTCAAAAATTATATTGATATGCTTATTAAAGGCATAAGAGTAGGTACTGAATTAAATAATGTAAATACAATAGGTTTACAAACTTCAATTTCTGTAATAATAGCTATATTTTTTGCATTATATGAAAATAATAAAAAATATTTTTTGGTTACAATACTTCCTTTAATTGTTTCACTTGGAACTGGTAGTAGAAAAGTATTAATAACATTAGTATTAGGAACAGTATTATTATTTTTGTTAAATAGAAATAAAAAATTTAATATAAAAAATGCAACTAAAAAAATAATTTATTTTGTAATTCTTGTTGGTATATTTTTTGCAATTTCTCAAACCCAAATATTTTCAACAATTTTTTCTAGGTTTCAAAGTGCAATTAATATGTTTACAGAAAATGGTGTGGTTGATGGATCAGCTAGAACTAGAAAATTATTAATTGATTTAGGAATAGAACAATTTAAAAAGACACCTTTTTTCGGTATAGGAATGGGTAATGCAAAATATCTTTCTTTATATGTGATAGGTGAAAAGATGTATCTTCATAATAATTATGTTGAATTATTATCTTCAGTTGGAATATTTGGTTTTTTAATATATTATTCAACATATGTTTATATAATTATATATTGCTTGAAATTTTTGAAGCAAAAAAATCCGTATATAAATATAGTACTTGTAATTTTTTTAGTCAATTTAGTTTTAGAATTTGCAATGGTATCGTATTATAGTAAAAATACACGTATATATATATTGTTAGCAATTGTTACACTTCATAATGCTAGAAAGGAACAGTTAAATGAAAAAAAGAAATTATCTTGAAAAAGTTATACTTTATTTACTTAATAAAAATTATTTTAATATATTTAATATTATAAATGACAAAAGTTATTTAAAAATAAAATATAAATTAAAAATTGGAAAAAAATTAGATTTTGATAATCCTCAAACATTTAATGAAAAAATACAATGGTTAAAATTATATGATAGGAATCCTAGATATACTACTATGGTTGATAAATATGAAGTTAAAAATTATGTAGCTAATATAATTGGCCAAGAATATATTATTCCAAATATTAAAATATATGATAAATTTGATGAAATAGATTTTTTAAAATTGCCAAATCAGTTTGTAATTAAATGTACTCATGATTCTGGAGGATTAGTAATTTGTAAAGATAAAAACAATTTTGATATAAAAGAAGCAAAAAAGAAAATAAATAATTCTTTAAAGCACAACTATTTTTATGGAGGCCGTGAATGGCCATATAAAAATGTTGTACCAAGAATATTAGTTGAAAAATATATGATAGACTCAAAGAAACAAGAATTAAATGATTACAAGGTTTTTTGTTTCAATGGTCATCCCAAAATGACATTAGTTTGTTCTGAAAGATTTTCTTCTAAAAATATGATAAAAACATTTTTTGATAATAATTGGCATATGTTGCCAATTGTTGAAAGTGGTCATCGAACTGATGAAAATATCGAAAAACCAGTAAATTTTTCAAAAATGTTAAAATTATCTGAAAAATTGGCAGAAGGTATTCCATTTGTAAGAATAGATTGGTATGATATAAATGGTAAACTTTATTTTGGAGAAATAACTTTTTATCCAAATTCAGGATATGAAAAATTTTCTCCAGAAAAGTGGAATAAAATAATCGGAGATTATTTAAATTTGCCTAAAAATAAATAAGGTAGGGTAGTGTTATGAAATCAAAAAAAGCATTATATAATATAGTATCGCAGTTTACATATGAAATAATTACGATGATATGTGGTTTAATATTACCTAGATTGATTTTATCATCTTTTGGTTCGGAATATAATGGAATGATATCATCTATTACACAATTTTTACAATATATTTCAATATTAACATTAGGAATTAGTGGAAGTACAAGAGTTGCAATTTATTCTGCTAAAGGTGATATTGTAAAAATAAGTAAAATATTAAAAACAACTGAAAAATATATGAGAAAAGTGGCTTTGTTTTTCATATTATATGTAGTTGGATTAGCTATAATTTATCCTTTTATAATACATTCAACATATACATGGTTTAATATTGCTTCGTTAGTTGTAATTATAGGTATTGGCACATTCGCTGAATATTTTTTTGGTATAACTAATTCAACCTTTTTATCTGCTTATCAAAGTAAATATGTTTATAATATTATTTTAATATTTACAAAAATAGCAAGTACAATTGTTTCAGTAATCTTGATAAAAAGTGGATTTAGCATTCAGATTGTAAAACTTGGTGCTGCAGTTTGTTTTGCTGCTTCACCGATTATTTTAAATTATATTGTTGTTAAGAAATATAAAATAATCAAAAAAATAGATGGTGATAATACTGTTTTAGAGCAAAGAAAAGATGTAATGGCACATTCTGTTGCTAATATAATACATGAATATACTGATATCTTCTTATTGTCTTTATTTGCAGATGTGAAGTTAGTTTCAGTATATTCAATATATACTTTAATTTTGAACAGTTTGAAAAAAGTATTAAGTATATTCACTAATGGTTTAGAAGGAGCATTTGGAGATTTATGGGCAAGAGATAAAAAAGAATCTTATGCTAAAAATTTTAAAACATTTGAATATTTAAATTTTGTATTTATTATAATTGTTTTTTCATGTACTACATTTTTAATTTTACCATTTGTAAAATTATATACTGCTGGCATTAATGATACTAATTATATATTACCTTTTTATGCTTATTTATCAGTATTTACTTATGTATTTTTTTGCTTAAGATCTCCTTATTTGATAGCTGTTCAATCTGCAGGCAAATACAAAGAAACAAGGAATGGAGCAATAATGGAAGCTGCTTTAAATTTTTTAATATCTATAATTTTAATAAAACCATTAGGACTTATTGGAGTAACAATAGGGACATTATTTGCAAATACATTTAGAACAATACAATATGAATTGTATGTTTCCAAAAATTTAGTTAAGAGATCTAATATTGAGTTTGTAAAAAAAATGATTTGGGCAGTTATTTGTTTTGTTTTAATTTTTATATTACAAAAGTTTATAATAACATTTAAAATAATTAATTGGATTACATGGATAGAAAAAGGAATTATATTATTTATAATATCATTTTTGATAGTATTTTCATCTTCACTTTTACTCTATAAAAATGATTTAATAAATAGTTATAAATTACTAAAAAAAATGTTAATTAGAAAAAGGAGTTAAATTATGAACAAGACAAATAAAGAAATAAATATAATAATAGGTGCAGATTTAGTTCCTACGAAAGTAAATACAGATCTATTTGAAAAAGGTGAAATTTATAATATTATAGATGATAATATACTAAATAATATTACTTCTTCTAATTTCTTTTGCTTTAATTTAGAAACGCCTTTAATAAAAAATATAAATCCAATTGAAAAAAATGGTCCAGCATTATATGCAAAAGAGGAAACTATAAATGGAATAAGAAAATTAAATCCTAAACTTATATTTTTAGGTAATAATCATATTTTAGATCAAAATTATGATGGATTATCTAATACAGAAAAAATATTACAGGATAATAATATTCCTTTTATTGGAGTTGGTAATAATATTGACGAGGCTAGAGAAAATTATATTTATTCAATCAACAATTATAAAATTGGATTTTATAATTGCACAGAACATGAATTTTCACTTGCAACTTTAAATACACCTGGAGCTAATCTTTTTAATCCAGAATATACTTATGAAGATATAAAAAAATTGAAATCAAAATGTAATAAAGTAATAATGATATATCATGGTGGCAAAGAACAATATAGGTATCCTTCACCAGAACTTAAAATAAGATGTGAAAAAATGATTGATTCAGGTGCAGATATAGTTATATGCCAACATAGTCATTGTATAGGAAGTATGGAAAACTATCATGGCAAAACAATAATTTTTGGACAAGGTAATTTTATTTTTAGAAAACTTGATAATGAATATTGGAATAATGGATTATTAATTAATTTAAAAATTGATATATATAATAATGATATGAAAATTGAATATATTCCAATTATTTCAACTAATAATGGTATACGAGCTGCTAATAGTGATGAACATAAAAAAATAATGAATGATTTTTTCAAAAGAAGCAAAGATATTGAAAACAAAGAGTTTCTTGAAAAAGAATATAAAATAATGTGTGATAACACTTATAATAATTACATATCAAATTTTTTAGGCAAAAAATTTATTTTTAGAGTATTAAATAAAATAACAAATGGGAAGTTTTATAAGCATTATTATCGAAAAGATTCTTTATTAGCAATGCTTAATTATATTGAATGTGAAACACATCGAGAGGTTTTAATTCAAAGTTTAAAAAATAGAATTTACGATATAAATGAAAGGAGTAAATAATATATGAACAATAAACAATTTTTGAATGAAGTTTTAGCATCAGAATCATGTCCAAAAGATTTTAAAAAAATTTATGATGATTTTCAATATTATCAGAATAAAGCTTTAGATACATTATTTGAATTTCATAAAATTTGTGAAAAACACAAAATTCCTTATGTAATGGCATATGGTTCATTATTAGGTTTAATTAGAGATGGTGGACAAATTCCTTGGGATTATGATGTAGATGTACTAGTTCCTTATGAAAAACGGGAAGAATTAATCAAGGCATTAAATGAAGAATTACCAAAAGATTTTTATTATAATTATTTAAATAACAATAAGAGATGTAGACATATGTTAATGAGATTAGCTCCAGTTGAATTTAGAACGGAGGCATTGCATGTTGATGTATTCTTTTTAATCGGTGCTTCAAATAATGAAAAAGATAGAAAAAAAATGGCTAAACAAATATCCTTAATTTCTAAAATTAGATATTATAAATATGTAGATATTGGATTTGAAGGTTATAAAAGACCAAAAAGGAAATTGAAACTTATTTTAAAAAGAATTCAATATATGTTAATTCCAATTAAACCATTGATGAAAAAATATTATTCTTTATGTGAAAAATATTCATCTATGACTTCAGAATATAGTATCCGTGCTGATTCGGCCGCTCAAATTGAAATTTTTAAATCTAAAGATGTTTGGAATACAATGTTGAAAAAAAATGATTCGAATCAGGAATTAAGAATACCAATTAATTATGAGCAAATATTGATAAATAGATATGGTAATTATAAAAAAATACCAGATTTAAATCAAAGAATACATGAGGTATTATATCATTATAAAAGTTTAATTCGTGCAAAAAGAAAAATAGATTAAATATTAACAAAAATTTAACTTTATATTTTAAATTTGTAATTTTATTATAAATTTAATAAAAATGGAGGAAAAAATGAAAACATATTTTATAACAGGTACATCTGGTTTTATTGGTTCTAATTTAGCAAAAAGAATATTAAAAGAAAACAAAAATATTATGGTAATTGGTTTAGATAACATGAATGATTATTATGATGTCAAATTAAAAGAGTATAGACTTGATGAATTAAAAAAATTTGATAATTTCAAATTTATAAAGGGTGATTTATCAGATAAAAACTTAATAAATTCTATATTTGAAAAATATAAACCAAATATTGTAATTAATTTGGCAGCCCAGGCTGGAGTTAGATATTCTATAACCAATCCTGATGCATATATAAATTCTAATATCATAGGTTTTTATAATATTTTAGAAGCTTGTAGATATTATCCAGTAGACCATCTTGTTTATGCATCTTCATCTTCTGTATATGGAGGTAATAAAAAAGTCCCATTTTCTACAGATGATAAGGTTGATAATCCTGTAAGTTTATATGCTGCTACTAAAAAAAGTGATGAATTGCTTGCTCATGCATATTCAAAACTTTATAATATACCATCAACTGGATTGCGTTTCTTTACTGTATATGGACCTGCTGGTAGACCTGATATGGCTTATTTTGGTTTTACAAATAAATTAATAAATGGAGAAAAAATTCAGATTTTTAATTATGGAAATTGTAAAAGAGATTTTACTTATATAGATGATATTGTTGATGGAATTATACGAGTTATAAATCATGCTCCTGAAAAGAAAAAAGGAGAAGATGGATTACCAATTCCACCATATGCTATATATAATATTGGAAATTCTAAACCAGAAAATTTATTAGATTTTGTAAATATTTTACAAGAAGAATTGATTAGAGCAGGTGTACTTCCAAAAGATTATGATTTTGAATCACATAAAGAATTAGTACCAATGCAACCTGGAGATGTACCAATCACTTATGCTGATATATCACATTTAGAGAAGAAATTTGGATTTAAACCTAATACATCTTTAAGGGAGGGTTTAAGAAAGTTTGCAGAATGGTACAAAGAGTTTTATATTAACAAATAGTTATTTATGATATATGTAATGTTTCAATTTCTAAAAAAATAAAATTTAATATTTGCATAATTATTAATATTGTAGTATAATATGTTCGTTCAAAAGGGAGGAGAATGCTAGTATGAAAATAGCAGTAGCTGGAACAGGATATGTAGGATTATCTTTAGCAACTTTATTGAGTGTAAATAATGAAGTAGTAGCTTTAGATGTTATTCCTGAAAAAGTAGATATGATTAATAATCGTATTTCACCAATCAAAGATGAGTATATCGAAAAATATTTTAAAGAGAAAGAATTAAATTTAAAAGCAACTCTTGATTATAAAGAAGCTTTTAAGGATGCAGAATTTGTAATTATTAGTACACCAACTAACTACGATGATGAAAAGAATTTCTTTGATACTTCAAGTGTTGAAGATATTATAGTTAAAGTAAGAGATATGGGTCTTAATACTACTATGGTTGTAAAATCAACTATACCAGTTGGTTTCATTGAAAATATGAAGAAAAAATATAATATTGATAATATTATGTTTTCTCCAGAATTTTTAAGAGAAGGTCATGCCTTATATGATAATTTATATCCATCAAGAATTATAGTTGGAGAAAAAAGTGAAAGAGCAGAGAAGTTTGCTAATTTATTAAAGGAAAGTGCATTAAAAGAAGATATTGAAGTTAGATTTATGAATCCAACTGAGGCAGAAGCAGTAAAACTTTTTGCCAATACTTATTTAGCACTTAGAGTATCATACTTTAATGAACTTGATACTTATGCTGAACTTAAAGGATTAAATACTAAAGATATAATTGATGGAGTATGTTTAGATCCAAGAATTGGAGATCATTATAATAATCCATCATTTGGATATGGTGGATATTGTCTTCCAAAAGATACTAAACAATTACTTGCTAATTATAATCATGTACCTCAAAATTTAATTTGGGCAATAGTTGAATCTAATAATACAAGAAAACAACATATAACAGATATGATATTAAAGAGAAAACCTAAAGTAGTTGGAATTTATAGATTAACTATGAAAACAAATTCTGATAACTTTAGAGCAAGTGCAATTCAATCAATTATTGAAAATTTAAAGGCGAAAAATGTCGAGATAATTATTTATGAACCAACGATTAATGTTGAAAAGTTTGCTGATTGTAGGTTAGTCAATGATTTTTATGACTTTAAAGAATTAAGTGATGTAATAGTTGCCAATAGAATAGATGAAAATCTTAAAACAGTTATAGATAAAGTTTATACAAGAGATTTGTATAGTAGAGATTAAGGATTAGATATGAAAAATAGGAAAGTTAACCCATTGTCAACCACGGGGGGGGCTATCAAAAAAATAAATCAAATAATAATATAATAAAATGTTGTGGTAAAATCTTTTTATCATGTATTTTGGCATTAACTATATTAAATATTATTTGTATATTTTATTATAATATACCAATTCATAATCAATGTAATGATGGTGCAACTGATTATAAATGGCAACCTAATAGATTTTATTCACGAGCAACTGAAGGATTTGCTGTTGGAAAAATAAATAATGATGGATATACAAATATGTTTGATTATGATAAAAATTCAAATATTGATATATTGTTGATGGGATCTTCACACATGGAAGCATTTAATGTTGCAATGGATGAATCTACTGCAAGTAGGCTTAATTTTTATTTTAATATGAATAGAGTATATAATATTGGTATTTCAAGTCATACTTTATTAAATTGTATAAATAATATAGACAAGGCAATTAACAAATATAATCCAAAGTATATTATATTGGAAACAGGTACTATAACTTTTTCAAACGATGATTTGCAAAATCTAATAAGTAACCAATATAAAAAAATACCTTCTAATTCTAATGGAATTATAGGTTTATTACAGAAAAATCAAGTATTAAGATTGTTATATAAACAATATAGGGGATTTAAAAGTAAAAAAAGTGAAGATTTAGAAGATGTAAATAATGATTTTAATTATTCTTATGAATATGAAAAGAATACTTTGAATCAAAAGTTATTGCAAGAGGTAATTAAAAAAGTAAAAAAAATTATATCAAAAAATGAAATTAAGTTAATAATAATGTATCATCCAAGTACAACTTTAGCTAATGATGGTAGTTTAATATTATCTAGTGAACATGAGAATATTGAAGGATTTAAGGAAATATGTGAACAGAATGATATATTATTTCTTGATATGAGTGATAAATTTAGAGAAGAATATGAAAAAAATTATATTCTACCTTATGGATTTAATAATACATCAGTAGGAACTGGTCATTTAAATAAATATGGTCATGAGATGTGATTGCTGATGAATTATACAAATTAATTAAGGAGGTAGAATAATATGTCATTTGCATCAATTGATTTTATAATATTCTTTATAATAGTAATACTTGGAACATATATTATTCAAAAGTTTTTTTCTAAAAGAGTAAAAGAAGTATTTTTACTTCTTGCTAGTTATTTCTTTTATGGATATTGGGATTGGAGATTTTGTTTCTTACTTTTATTTGTAACTATAAGTTCTTATTTTACAGCCAAGTATAAAGACAAAAAAGGTGTGTATGTAATAGGAATAGTAGTACCATTAGTTGTACTTGGATTTTTTAAATATTTTAACTTTTTTTTAGGCTCAATATCAGGAATAATTGGTCATGATTTAGGAGTTTTAAATATTATACTTCCCGTAGGAATATCGTTTTATACATTTCAAGCATTAAGTTATGTAATAGATGTTAAAAGAGAAAAAATAGAAACAGAAAATAATTTTATAAGATTAGCTTTATATTTAAGTTTCTTTCCACAACTTGTTGCAGGACCAATTGTAAGGGCGGCGGACTTTTTGCCACAATTAAAAGAAGATAGGAAAGTAACTTTAGATAATTTTAAATATGGAATTCAATTAATTGCTTTCGGATTATTTAAAAAGATTGTTTTGGCAGATCATTTATCTGTATTTGTAGATGATGTTTTTAGAGTACCAGTAGCATTTCATTGGGCAACTATATTACTTGCAATAGTTTCATATTCAATTCAAATATATTTTGATTTTTCAGGATACTCTGATATAGCAATCGGATGTGCAAAATGTTTAGGATATGATTTCAATAGTAACTTTAATTTACCATATATATCCCAAAATGTAACAGAATTTTGGAGAAGATGGCATATAAGTTTATCAACATGGTTAAAAGAATATTTATATATACCGCTTGGAGGAAATCGAAAAGGAAAAGTAAGGCAATATATAAATTTATTTATAACAATGTTACTAGGAGGATTATGGCATGGAGCAAGTTGGACATTTGTGTTTTGGGGAGGTTTAAATGCTTTAGCCTTATGTATTGATAAGATGCTACCTAAGAAAAAAGAAAAAAATATACTTGAAAAAGTTTTAAGTGTATTAATAACTTTTGCATTTATATCATTTACATGGATATTCTTTAGAGCAGATAATTTTAGCAATGCATGGGCAGTAATAAAAGGGATATTTACATTTCAAGTTGGAATAAAACAACCATTTGTATGGTCATTTGTTGCAATAATGTTATTATTAATATTTACAATAGGTGCAGTAGTTAAATCACATAAAAATAAATATAGACAAATAGAAGGATATTATCCAATAGTAAATTTAGATACAGTTTTAGGTTTAACGATATTTTTTGTAGTATTAGGATTAATAATTGGATTAGCATTTACTGGAGAGCAACCATTTGTATATTTCCAATTTTAATAAACATATAAATGTAACAACTTTTTGTTATATTTTATGTTTTTTTATGTTTTTTTATGTTTTTTTTATTCATTTTTATTTGATATAATGATAATTGTTTGTTATAATAATTTTCGGTGATAGAAATGAAAAAGATTGCAATTATAATTGCTGGTGGATCAGGTCAAAGAATGGGACAAGATATTCCAAAGCAATTTTTAAATGTCAATGAAAAACCAATTATAATTTATACTTTAGAGGCTTTTCAAAAACATCCTAGTATTGATGCAATTATTGTTGTTTGTATTGATGGTTGGCATGAAATATTAAAAAGTTATGCTAAACAATTTAATATAACTAAATTAGTATCAATCGTTCCAGGTGGTAAAAATGGACAAGAATCTATTAAGAATGGATTAGATGAGGCCAAGAAATTATTTGATTTAGATGATATGGTTTTAATTCATGATGCAATAAGGCCAATGGTTTCAAGTGATATTATATCGGATAATGTTGCTAAATGTAAATTATATGGAAATGCAACAGTCGTTGCTCCTTGTACAACTGTCGTTTTGGAAAAAAGTAATGAAGAGTATTCTGAACAGGTCATAGATAGAGATAACTTATTATTAACTCAAACGCCTCAAGCCTTTATTTTAAAAGATATTTTAGAGGCTCATGAAGAAGCGAAAGAAAAAGGCATTACCAATGCGGTTGCTAGCTGTTCTTTATATGCTACTTTAGGTAGAAAAGTTTATTTTTCAGTAGGGAGTGAGGCCAATATTAAATTAACAAGACCTGATGACATTTTAATTTTTAAAGCCTTATTAGGTGTTAAAAAGGATGATTGGATGAAATGAAATTATTAGAAAATCAAAAATATTTAGATGATTTAAAAGAATATGCAAGTTTTAATTTAGATTGGAATTTACTTAAAAATAAAACTATTTTATTATCAGGTGCAACGGGTTTAATCGGAAGATATTTAGTTGACTTATTAATGTATAAAAATATTCATGATAATTTAGAAGTCGAAATAATTGCAATATGTCGAAATAAAGATAAGGCTAATAATATGTTTTTGGAATATTTAACTAATCAATACTTTAAAATAATTAAGGCTGATGTTACTAATGAAATAAAGTATGACGGAAAAATTGATTATATTATTCATGCAGCAAGTAACACCCACCCTGTTCAATATGCAACAGATCCAGTCGGCACAATTAAAACGAATGTTTTAGGAACTTATAATTTACTTAATTTAGGACTTGAAAAAAAGATAAAAAAGTTTATTTTAACTTCTTCATTTGAAGTTTATGGTAAAGTAGATTCTAATATTAAAAAGATTAAAGAAAGTGATATTGGCAATTTAGATTGGACAATTTTAAGGTCATCTTATCCTGAATCAAAACGATTAAGTGAATCTCTTTTAATCTCTTATGCTAATCAATATAATTTAGATGTTAATATGGTTAGATTATCGAGAGTTTTTGGACCAACTATGAGTTTAGAATCAGAACTTGCAACAGCTCAATTTTTAAAGAAAGGACTAAAGAACGAAGATATTATTTTAAAAAGTGATGGGGAACAATTATATTCTTATAATTATGTAGGAGATGCTGTAATTGCAATTATATTAGTTATTCTAAAAGGTCAAAGTCCCGAGGCCTATAATGTTTCAAATAAAAATTTTGATATTAAATTAAAAGATTTTGCCAAGATAGTTGCAAGTTATGTAAATAGGAAAGTTGTCTTTGAACTTCCTAATGACATAAAATTATGTGGAATTCCACATAATTCTATTTATGTTGAACTTTTAGTTATGTTGAACTTTATCAAAAGAAGCCTCTAAA
>CANQJD010000004.1 GCA_947624175.1 uncultured Bacilli bacterium | reverse complement strand
TTTAAATAGTATATACGGAAAAGAAATAGAAGATGATAAAGATATAATTGTTATTGAAAGTAATAATAAAAGAATAATTTTAAAAAGACTTTATGGGTAAAAGTATGTAAGAACCAACAATCTAAAATTTTAAAAGAAGAAATTAAAAAAATATAGACAATAACCAATAAAAATGTTAGTTATTGTCTTTTTTATAAAGAACTGAAATTAGTTCTTTTTTCTTTTTTACATTATTCGACAAAATTATTTGATAAAATCTTGTTGTAAAGTAGGAAGGGAAGTATTTATGAAGTTAAGTCAAGAACAATTAGATAAATTCATAGAAACATTTCAAATAAAGGCAAAATCTGTTGTTTTAATTAAGAAAAAGGGAAAAGTAACAGTTGTAATTAATTCAGTAATTGTATTTGATGTTAATAAAGAATTAGTTAAAGATTTTATTTAATTAGGAATTTGGACTTCCAAATACCATAAGGTAATTATTGTTAAAAATAGCAACGGGATAATAAAGCTCTTTATTTATATAGAAATTTATATTATATTTTATTTAATAATAAGGCAGTTGAATTGAATTTAAAATGAGATGAAATCGCTTTATATGATGTACAAAATTAATTGAAAAGGAGAGTTGAAAAGTAATAGGTTCACATTCAACTGGTTAAAAATATTTGGATGTGAGGTTATTATGCAGTCTTTTGATAATGGTAGTAACAATTTCAAATTAAGAAAGTATTTAGACATTGATGATGTAGATAAAGAGATAGTTGTCCCTTTTAGAGCCGTTTACACTTTTTTTAAACAAAGTGTAGATGGCTCTTTTTTTGTTGTAGTGAGAATCCGTTCTCCTCCAATCTTATCAATTTTGAAATTTAAAAAATTGATAGGAGGAAAGAATGGAAAAGAAATTACCCATAAGGAATAAAAGTAAGGATAATCCTTATGTTTTAGGTTATGATGAAATGAAAAATACATATACAGTAGAATTTGCTGATTCTAAGAAAGTTATACATAAAGTTGAAATATCAGATAAAGTTTATGAAGCATTTGATAAATTTGAACTTGAGGATGTTTCTGAATTACATAAATTTAGTAAACATATTGAACATTCTGAATTATGCGAGGAAACTTTAAATAAAAGAGCTTTACATAAAAACATAAGTGTTGAAGAAGAAGTTGAAAAATTAATTTTAAATGAGCAATTAAAAAATGCTATTAATTCCTTACCTGATATCCAAAAAAATAGAATCAAAAAATATTTCTTTGAGGATAAAACATTTGAACAAATTGCTAGGGAAGAAAAATGTACTAAAATGGCAGTTAAATTCTCTATAGATATAGCTTTGGAAAAAATTTCAAAAATTTTGAAAAATTAGACTATACTTTTTGACTTTAAAGTGCTAAACAAGTGAGAAGGATAAAATATCTTCTTTCTCACTTGTTCTATTTTTTGAACAAGAGTTCTTTGAAAATTGATTATATTTAGTTATTAAACACATTCCTATTATTGTAAGCACATTGGTAAGTACGCTTGTCGATTAAACTTGACCATAAATACTAGGTTGCTACTAGTAATGCGAAGATGGTAATAGGTATAATGATACTTCTGCTTAGCGACAGATTCAAGCAATCGGAGCAGTTCTGAGAGAACCTCAGAAAGGTGAAATTCCTATGAAGCTAACTAGCAATTAGCTGTTTAATACTAATTAAAAAAAATATATTTGATACCGATTGGGGTTATTGAAATGGAATATATTTATATTTTAGCGAACTTTGTTAAACAATCGACATTAGAAGATAAATAGGAAAGGAATAAAAAAATGAAAAGATATAAGGTTAATGTAAATGAAATAAAAACTACTGTATTTGAATTAAGTGCTAATAGTAAAAAAGAAGCTGAAAAAATGGTAAAAGACATAATTTATAATAGTTGTATTTTAGATTTAAGATATGTTACTCATAATATTAAATACAATTTTATGATTAATAAAGTAAAAAAGTGATTATATAAGGAGAAAAAAATATGTTATTTAAAAATAGAGATTTTGTTGTAATTGTCTTTGCAAATGATAAAAAAGATAAATTTTATGTAAAAGCTGATTCTAAAAAAGAAGCAATTAAAAGTGTTTTAGATGTTTTAACCAAATGTAGTATTTTTAATTATAGTTCAACTGAGGATATTAAAATAAAATGTAGGAAGATGACTAGAAACGAAAAAAAAGGATTGTGTTAAAATGTCAGTAGAAAGAAAAAATTACAATAATGGAACTTTGAAAGTTGCTATTTATAATAGATGCAATAAATCTATGGACAAAACAGAAATTGATAAACAATTAGCTGATAATATGGATTCTATTGAACCTTATAAAGATAAAATAGATTATGTAAATATTTATTCAGATATTGGATATTCTGGAACAAATTTTAATAGACCAGCATTTAAAAAATTAATACATGATATTGAAAACGATAAAGTAGATTTGTTGATAGTTAAAGATTTTTCAAGAATCGGTAGAGGAATTAATACTTTTAAAATAATTGAAGATATCATTTTAAAACATCATGTAAAACTATTTGCTTCAAATTGTGATTTAGAAAATGACTTAAAAAATGATATCAATATTTTAAATGATAGTATTAAAAAATATATTAGTAAGCAATCTTTAAAACGAAAAGTTAGAAGTAAAGATAAAAGTAGATAGTTAATGTGTGCAAATATAAAATTTATTTGCATATTTTTTTTAATGAAAGGATGTGTAATTTATTAATTCGGTAAAATTAATAGAAAGTAATTACCAATTATATTTGGAAATTGCTTTAATGATAAATAAAGAAGTATTTGATAGTGATTATATTCCTTATAACCTATTTAAAGTGGTTGAGAATATTATAATAAAAAAAATCAAATGTATAAATCACGAAAATTAAGTTAGTTTATACATTTAACAGTTATAAATATTAATGGTAGAATTGCCATAAAGAGAGGAGAAGAAATGGATTTATATACTGTTAGACAACAACTTAATATGGGAGTACCACTTATGCAATTAAAACTTAGAGTAACTGATTATTCGAGAGTATCAACGGATCACCTAGAACAAAAAAAATCCTTGCAGAATCAAATTGAACATTTTAAGGAAATGATAGAAGGTAATAAAAATTGGATTTATGTGCCAGGTTATGTTGATGATGGGATAAGTGGAACAACTGATGTAAAACGAGAACAATTTATGCAAATGATAGAAGATGCAAAAAATGGATTATTTGATTTAATTATAACTAAGGAGATATCAAGATTTTCAAGAAATACTCTTGATAGTATAAAATATACAAGAGAGTTATTATCTTATGGAGTAGCTGTTTTATTTGTAAATGATAATATAAATACAGCTTTACCAGATAGTGAATTAAGATTAACTATAATGGCTTCAATGGCTCAAGATGAAATTAGAAGATTATCTGAAAGAGTTAAATTCGGAATGAATCGTGCTATTAAAAATGGTAATATTTTAGGTAATGATTTAATGTATGGCTATAAAAAAGATAAACTTACAGGAAATTTAGTGATTGTTGAAAGTCAAGCTGAAGTTGTCAAAAGAATTTATAGTGAGTATGCTGTTGATGAAAAATCACTTACAAAAATTGCTAAAGAATTAAATGCTGAAAATATAAAAACTTCTCAAAATAAAAAATGGTCGGCATCAAGTTTAGCAAGAATGATAAGAAATCATAAATATAAAGGTTACTATTGTGGTAGAAAAACTGAAATAGTTGATTACATGACAAAAAAGGTTAAAAGACTTCCTGAGAATAATTGGGTTATATATGATGATAAAGAAAGAATACCACCAATTGTTGAAGATGAATTATGGGATAGAGCAAATGCTAGATTAGAAAGTCGAGGTTTTAAATTTAATAAAAGTTCTCAAGATAAAGCAATGTACCAAAATAGATATGCACTAAGTGCTAAGATTTATTGCTCTGAACATAATGAAGTATTCCATAGAAGGATTCAATGTAAAGCAATTAATGATGTATCTTGGTTATGTGCAAAATATTTTAAAGATGGTAAAACAGCTTGTGATTCACCTAATTTAAGGCAATCTGAAATATATAGTATATTTGATGATATTATAGAATGCTTAAAAATTAGATTAGATAATGTTTCAGATATTTTATTAGATTTATATAAAAATAATAAAAATAATACTGATGTAGATGTTGCAATGAATGAACTTAATAAAAATCGAGATAAAATATATTTAAAAAAAGATAAACTATTGGAACTTAATATAGAAGGAAATATTTCAAATGAAGAATTTAATGTGAGAAATAATGAATTTAATAAAGAATTAAGTACAATTGAAAATCAAATATCAGCTTTGGAAAGAAAAAAGAAGAATTTTATTGAAATTCAAGAAAAAAATAAAAAACTTGAAGAAATACTAAAACAAAAAATTAAATCGATTGCAACTAAAGAAAAATTAATAGATTTGTTATTAAATAAAATAGTTGTTTCTAAAATAAACAATGACAAGAATTATGTTGAACTTAGTATTTTCTTTAAATTTTCAAATGATTATATTGAAAAAGAGAGTGGAACTACTTTAATTCCCAATGTTGATGGATTGACTAATTTTATGAGAAAAGAATATGAGTTTAAAAGAGGATATAACTCAACTAGCACTAAAAGATATACAATCAAATATCAAGTTAATTGCTATATTTGCATATAAATTATGTTGCACTATTTTTGAAACTGTATTTTTTGTTGAAAATAAAGGAATTTAAGAAAAAAATAGTAGTTTTTAATGTAAAAAAAGAGTTTAAGAAAATTTATCAAAAATTTTGAATTTAAATTTGAATATTAGTTTTAAGTTTATATTTAAAATCGTTATTTTATAAGGAAAAAAATTAATTTTGTAATTTTATTTTTTTAGGGGAGGAGAATGTTTATCATAGCATTAGGTTCAAATAAACTTACAAAGTCTCCGGTTCCTCCAATAAAAGCCCCTTGCATTGATGCAAAAGCAACACTAGTATCAATTGTTACATCACGTTTAGGGTCAATTCCATTTTGAGTTAAAATATATTCAAGGGTCATTTCAGGTGTTCCGCCAATACGACCTCCAATTATATATTTTCCCTTTAAATCATTTAAAGTAAAGTTATCAATTTTCTTTCTGGAAACAATAAAACTACCATCTTTTTGAGTTAATTGAGCAAAAGTTTTTAAATAATCTTTTTCTCCTTGATTATAAACATAAATAGTTGCTTCTGAACCTGAAAAACCAATATCAACATCACCTGATAATACAGCAGCCGTTACCTTATCAGCACCATTTGCTAAAATTAATTCAACATCTAGGCCATATTCTTCAAAGTAACCCTTATGAAGTGCTACATATTGAGGAGCATAGAAGATACTATGGGCAACTTCAGCAACTTTAATTTCTTTTAAATCTTTTTTAGTCTCTTTATTATTAAATAAAACAGCCGATGCAATAAGTAAAATAACTAAAAAAGCCACGATTGTTATAACTTTCTTTTTCATTTTTCCTCCAATCAAAGTATTATATGAAATAGTTTTAATTAGGTTATTATACAAATAATTATAATTTATAGTATCAAATATATTACACATTATTTTTGATTTTGTGCTAAATATTGATTGTATTATTTTTGATTTTGTGATAATATTATATTTAAAGAGAAGAGTTTACCATGGAAAGAAAGATTTATAATGAAATTTTAAAATGGAAAAATGAAAGTGTAGGAAAGACGGCTTTATTAATTGAAGGAGCAAAAGGAGTAGGTAAAAGTTATATTGTCGAAGAGTTTGCTAAAGAAAATTATAAATCCTATATAATAATTGATTTTTCTAAAGCAACTCTTGAAGTACAAAAATTATTTGATGATTATTTAGATGATTTAGATTATTTATTTACTTATTTATCAGGATATTATGGAATAAAGTTATATGAACGAGAATCTTTAATTATTTTTGATGAAATACAATTTTGTCCTCGAGCAAGAGGTGCTATTAAACATTTAGTTAATGACCATCGTTATGACTATATAGAAACAGGTTCTTTAATTTCAATAAAGAAGAATGTAAAAGATATTTTAATTCCTTCAGAAGAAGAAAAAATAAAAATGCTTCCTATGGATTTTGAAGAGTTTCTATGGGCTATGGGAAATGATACATTGATGGATTTTATTAAAAACTGTTATAATAATAAGAAACCTTTAGGCAATGCCATGCATTGAAAATCCATGGATTACTTTAAAGAATATATGATAGTAGGAGGAATGCCACAGGCTGTTTTAGAATATCGTGAAACAAGAGATTTTTTTGGAGTTGATAAAATTAAAAGAATGATTTTAAAATTATATCGTGAAGATATAAGAAAATATGCTGAAGATTTGAATTTAAAAGTAGAACAAATTTTTGATATGATTCCATCTGAATTATCAAAACATGAAAAAAAAGTTTAATATGTCAGAGTTAGATGAAAACTTAAGATATAGAAATTATGAAGGTGCATTTTATTGGTTAGAAGATGCTGGATTAGTTAATATTGTTTATAATACAACCGAACCTAATATTGGTTTAGGACAAAGAATTGATAATAATAGTTTAAAATGTTATATGTTTGATACTGGTTTATTATTATCAATGACATTTAATGAAAAAGGTATTGTAAGTAATGAAATTTATAAAAAAATATTATTTGATAAGTTAACATTTAATGAAGGAATATTAATGGAAAATATTGTTGCTCAAATGTTAGTTTCTAAAAGTCATAAGTTATACTTTTTTTCAAGGAATGACAGGGAAGATTCAAAAGATACGATGGAAGTAGATTTCTTGATATTATCATCTTCAGTAACTTCTAAACATAATATTATTCCAATTGAAGTAAAATCTGGTGATAGATATACATATTCTTCATTAAATAAATTAAATAAAAAGTATAAAGATTATTTAGATGAGTCTATAATTATTCATACAAAAGATTTAAAAGAAGAAAATAATATATTATATTTACCAATATATATGACCGAGTTATTATGAAAGGATTAGATATGAAAGAGAAAAGTTTAACAAGAGATATTTTATCTGGTATGTTTATTGTATCAACGAAAGGTTCAGCTTGTATAGTTGACACAGTTTTACAAGTAAGTTCTAGTAAACCACCTTTAATAAGTGTTTCAGTTAATAAAAATAATTATACTAATCAAATGTTAAAGAAAAATTCGAAATTTACTATTAGTATATTAAGTAAGAATGTTAAGGGTGAAGTTATTAAAACCTTTGGGTTTAATTCATCAAAAGATATTGATAAGTTTAAAGACTTTGATTATTTAGAAATTGATGGTATTAAAGTATTAAAAGATACGATTGGTTATATGATTTTAGAAATAGTAGATATAATTGATGTCGAAACTCATAATATATTTATTGGAAGAGTAGTTGATGAAGTAAGATTTAATAATGAAGAAGCTATGTTATATCAAGACTATCAATTACATAAAGATGAATTATTAAAAGTTGAAACAGAAAGTGGTAAAACAGCTTGGATTTGTACAGTATGTGGTTATGTTTATTATGGAGATACCTTACCTGATGATTTTGTTTGTCCAAAATGTGGAGTAGGGAAAAGTGCCTTTGAAAAGAAATAAAAAAAGGTATTGCTAATTTAAAAAATATGATATAATTTAATTGTCTAGTCAAGATGACTAAGTAATAGTTTCAAGAAGGAGGAATTGATTATGGAACTAAAAGGAAGTAAGACTGAACAAAATTTAATGACAGCATTTGCTGGTGAAAGTCAAGCAAGAAATAAATATACTTATTTTGCTAGTAAGGCTAAAAAAGAAGGATATGAACAAATTGCAGCTATTTTTCTAGAAACAGCTGATAATGAAAAAGAGCATGCTAAATTATGGTTTAAAGAATTAAATGGAGGAGAAGTACCTGAAACTTTAGATAACTTAAAAGCTGCTGCTGATGGTGAAAACTATGAGTGGACTGATATGTATGATGAGTTTGCTAAGACTGCAAGAGAAGAAGGGTTCACAAGAATTGCTACTTTATTTGAAGGAGTTGCTAAGATTGAAAAAGAACATGAAGAAAGATATAGAAAGTTAATTAAAAACATGGAAGAAGGACTTGTCTTCTCAAAAGATGGAGATACAATTTGGCAATGTCGTAACTGCGGACACATTGTAATTGGTAAGAGTGCTCCAAGTGTTTGTCCAGTATGTGCTCATCCTCAAAGTTACTTTGAAGTTAAAAAAGAAAATTATTAAAATGTTTGAAAAGGAAAGTTTTTGGCTTTCTTTTTTGCATGGTTAAATATTTTTTATATTCTAATAAATGTTATATGAAATGTCGAAAAAAAATAGTATGGTTTAAATATACTATTATAAGTTAGTTAAATAATTGTAAATAATTTCTTTAGGTTGACCTAAATAGACAATTTCATATAAAATGTCGACTATTCCCGATTTAATATTATTTTTTTCAAATAAAGTATGAATAGCATTTAAGTTTTCTAAACCTTCAATGGTAGTTATTTCTTTATAACTATTAAAATCTTTTCCTTCACCAATTAATTTACCGAATGTGTAATTACGACTTTTAATACTTGTACAAGTTAAAATTAAGTCTCCCATCCCAGCATAAGTTGTAAAAGTTTCTTCATCTCCACCAAAATAGTGGATAACTTTTTGAATATCTTTAGAAGCATCAACTAAAAACTTGGCATTCGTACTAGAATTAACTCCTAAACCATCTAAAATACCGGAGAAGATGGCAACAATATTTTTTAAGATGCCACATAACTCACATCCTGTAATATCCGAAGTTTTATCAAGTGTTAAATAAGGAATATTACTAAATAAATTTATAAAATAATCAAGAGATGCTTTATTTTCAGATGCTAAAGTTAAACCCATAGGTTCTTTCTTTATAACTTCTTTAGCAAAAGAAGGACCAGATAAACACGTTATCTTTTCAGTTTTTAGTTCACGTTTTAAATATTCATGAATAAGCATCTTTTCTTGACCTTCAATTCCTTTAGTTGCAATTAAGATTTGATGATTAGTAATATATCCTTTCATTAAAGCAACGGTTGAATTTATGAATTTAGCAGGAATTGCTAAAATAATTGTTTCATTTTCTGCTAATAGTTTTACAATATCCATTGTAAATTTGGTTTTACTATTAAGTTTAAAATCTAGGGCATTACTATTTTTATAAGTATTACTTAATTCTTTATATTCCGTTTCAATAGCAGTCCACATCATGATGTTAACATGTTTATTTTCTAAAAGAGATGCAATAGCAATTGCATAAGCCCCTGTTCCAATTATACCTACATTCATATTTTCCTCTTTTCATTTATATAATAAAATATAACATATTTTTAGTAAAATATTAAGTTTTTTTGAAAAAAAGATGAATTTTTGTTGCTATCCTTCTAAAATTATGGTAATATATCTATTGTTATTTGGTGGAATTGGTGAAGTGGTTAACACGCTAGATTGTGGCTCTAGTATACGAGGGTTCGATTCCCTCATTCCATCCCATTTGGAATTTACGCATATTTTATGCGAAAGATATATAAATCTGTAATACTAGATATTATGGATTTTTTTCTTTAGTAAGTTTAATAAAAAATTAATTTTATGGTGACTTCTCAAAGTAAATGCAAAAGATATTCTCAAAGTAAATGCAACCAATGTCTTCAAAATTGCTTTTACTTTGAGAATTAAGAAAAATTAATTTTATTACAAATAAGTAATCAAATAAAGTTTATTTTGTGATAAAATAGTTAATAGAAGAATTATATTTTAATTAATTAAGCATAATTGCGGAAGGAGTGATAAAAAATGTTAGATAAAAATAATGCTGAAATGATTCAAGAAATTAAAGATGTTATTATAAGTAGTAGGAAAAAAGTAGCATATGAAGTAAACAATACTATGCTTTATGCCTATTGGAATGTTGGAAGAATTATTGTAGAAAATGAACAAAATGGTAATATTAAAGCGGAATATGGAAAGCAAATATTGAAAGAATTATCTAAAGAATTAAGAAAGATTTTAGGTTCAGGTTTTTCTGTTTCAAATTTACAATACATGAGAAGATTTTATTTAGAATATCCAAAACAACAGACACTGTCTGTTAAATTGAGTTGGTCTCATTATTGTGAATTATTAAGTATAAATAATATTGAAGAGAGAAACTTTTATGAAAAAGAATGTATTAATTCTAATTGGAGTGTCCGAGAATTAAAAAGACAATTGGAAACATCTTTATTTGAAAGATTATTACTTTCTGAAGGAAAAAAGAATAAAGAAAAAGTTTATGAATTATCTAAAGTTGGACAAACTTTTAATACACCTGAAGATATATTAAAAGAACCTTATGTGTTTGAATTTTTAGGAGTTAAAGAAAATAAACCAATTTTAGAAAAAGATTTAGAGCAAAAGTTAGTAAAACATATTGAAGAATTTTTACTTGAACTTGGTAAAGGTTTTATGTTTGTTGGGACAGAGCAGAGAATCACTTTAGGAAACACTCATTATTATGTTGATATGGTTTTCTATAACAAAATACTAAAGTGTTATGTTTTAATAGATTTAAAGATTGGACAAATGAAAGCCGAATATGCTGGTCAAATGAATATGTACTTAAATTATTATAATGAAGAGATAAATGATAAAGATGATAATAAACCAATAGGAATTATTCTTTGTAAAAGTAAAAAAGATATTGCAATTGATTATGCTTTAGGTGGGCTTTCAAATAATGTTTTTGCATCTACTTATACTTATTATATTCCTAAAAAAGAAGAATTAATAAGTGAAGTAGAGAAAGTATTAAATGAAAATAAATGAGGAGATTTATATGAAAAGTAAAAAGATTATTATTGTTTTAATTATTTTAATTATTATTTTAGGTGGAGTTTTGGCTTATGTATTTTTAACTGATAAGGATGATAAAAAGTTAGATAGTAATACTAATAATAGTTCAGATAAAGAAACTTTAAGTCCTTTAGAAAAAAAGGTTAATGAGAAGTTAGAAAGTATGTCTTTAGAAGAAAAGATTGGGCAAATGTTAATAATTTCTTATCGAAGTGGAGAAATGGATGATACTTTAAAAAGTGCTTTAGTAAATAATAAACCAGGGGGATTTATTTTATTTGCTGAAAATTTTACTACTTATGAAAAGACATTAAACTTAATTAAGTCTATTAAAGAAACAGCTGATATTCCAATGTTCATGTCAGTTGATCAAGAAGGAGGAACGGTTCAAAGACTTAAATCTTTAAGTGATGTGCAAGCAACCAAAATACCAGCTATGTTTGATGTTGGGAAAACGGGCGACTCCGATATTGCCTATCAAGTAGGGGGAGTTATTGGAGAAGAATTAAAAGTATTTGGGATTAATGTTGACTTTGCTCCTGTTTTAGATATTGTTGAAAGTCGTAATCAAAGTTTTATTGGAAGTAGAAGTTTTGGAACTACTGCTGATTTAGTAAGCCAGATGGGAATAAAACTTGGTAAAGGTTTAGAAGATAAAGGAGTAATACCTGTTTATAAACATTTTCCAGGTCATGGTAGTACGACAACTGATTCTCATTATGATTTACCAGTTATTAATAAAACCAAAGATGAATTAATGGAAAAAGAGTTAATTCCTTTTAAGAAGGCTATAGGAGAAGGTGCTGATATTATTATGATAGGACATTTAGCTATTCCTAAAATAACGAATGATAAAACCCCAGCCTCTTTATCTAAAGTTTTAATTACAGATTTATTAAAGACGGAATTAAATTATCAAGGTTTAGTAGTAACCGATGCTTTAAATATGGGGGCTTTAACTAACAATTATAAAGAAAGTGAAATTTATGAAATGGCTATTAATGCCGGAGTTGATTTACTTTTAATGCCTAAATCATCAACTAGTGCTATGTCTAGTATTAAAGCAAGTATTGCAAGTGGTAAAATAACTGAAGATCAAATAAATAATTCGGTTCGAAAGATTTTAACTTTAAAATATTCCAAACTTACCGAAGATAACTATCTTGATAAAAGTTATTTAGCATCAAGTGAACATAAAAAAATAATCGAAAAAATAAGTGTCAATTAGACACTTTTAAATTGACTTTAAATATTAGAAGTATTATTATCAATATGAGGTAGGTAGTATGACTGATATAGATTTAAAAAAATTAGTAGATTTAGTGGCAGAAAATAAAACTGTCAATGAAATAAGCACCGAGATGGGAGTACCTTTAAAAAATTTATATCAATATTTTACATTTTTAAAAAATGAAGGAATGGAATTTAAAAGATTTTATTATTCGAATGGAGATATTTCATATAGATTAAAAAAAGGTTTAGCAGTAAAAAAGCAATTACCAAAAGAACAAGTAATTATTACAAAACCTGAAGAGTTAGAATTAAAAATATTATTGCTATCAGATTTACATATAGGTTCAATTTTTGAAAGATTAGATTTAATTGAAAAAGCTTATGAATATGCAAGTCATGAAGATATTCATGCGGTTATAGTAGCTGGTGATTTAGTTGATGGAATTAATATAGGACATCCTAAAAAACATACTACTCATAAAGACCAAATCGATTACTTTTTAGATAATTATCCACTTGATAAAAATATTTTAACCTATGCTCTTTTAGGAGATCATGACTTTGATTCTTTAAAAAATGCAGGACTTGATATTGAAAAAATAATTGAATCATATAGACATGATATAGTAAGTTTAGGTTATAGACAAGGAATCTTAAGAATTAAAAATGATGAAATATTTGTAAGTCATAATTTAGAAGAAAATGTTGGATTTGAACCAATTAATCTTAATCGGATTAAGAAAGAATGTTTAGTTTTGGAAGGACATACCCATTTTATGTCTTTACAAGAAGGATCTGGTTTTAAAAAGGTTCATTTACCATCTTTATCTAATTTATATACGAGTATTAATCCTCATGTGCAACCTGGTATGGTTAAGATGACCATCGAGTTTACCAAGAATAATGGTTGTATTTCTAATGTTATTTTTGAACAATTCTTAGTTGATCCTGAAATAGTTAAAATGAATGAATTTAATATTTCTTTATGGAGAGGAAGAAATACCAAAACAACGGAAATCGAAAATGAAGTAGAACCTTCGAAAGTTTTGAAAAAGTAACAGTCTTTTTAGATTGTTTTTTTTTATTATTTATGGTATAATTCGTGATAGAAATGGGTGATACTATGTTTATAGATGAAGTTACAATTAAAGTTATTGCTGGTAATGGAGGAGACGGGTGTACCGCATTTAGACGGGAAAAGTTTGTGCCGATGGGTGGACCATATGGTGGAAACGGAGGAAATGGCTCTGATATTATTTTTAAAGTAGATACCGGTCTTCATACTTTAATTGATTTACGATATATGAAAGTTGTTAAAGGTAAAAAAGGGGAAAATGGTAGTGGTAAAAATATGGATGGAAAAAATGCCCAAGATATTATTATCAAAGTACCTCAAGGAACGGTTGTCGCGGATAGTGATACGAACTTTATAATTGCTGATTTGAAAGATAAAGATAGTGAAGTAATTGTTGCTAAAGGTGGAAGAGGTGGAAGAGGTAATACCGCTTTTAAAACTCAGAGTAATCCAGCCCCTAATTTTTCAGAAAATGGAGAGCCAGGTGAAGAAAAAATCTTAAAAGTTGAACTTAAACTTCTTGCGGATGTTGGGTTAGTTGGTCTTCCAAGTGTTGGAAAGAGTACAATTTTATCAAAAGTAACAAAAGCTAAACCAAAGATTGCGGATTATCATTTTACAACTTTAACTCCTAATTTAGGGGTTGTGAAAACGAAAGATAATCGTAGTTTCGTTATGGCTGATTTACCAGGACTTATAGAAGGAGCAAGTGAAGGAGTAGGCTTAGGGGATAAATTCTTAAGACATATCGAAAGAACGAAAGTTATAGCTCATGTTATAGATATGTCAGGTCTTGAAGGAAGAGATCCTTATGCTGATTATCTAACTATTAATAAAGAATTAGAAAAATTTAGCCCAAAATTAATTAAGAAACCGATGATTGTGATAGCTAATAAAATGGATGTTCCAAGTGCTTCTAAAAATTTAGAAGAATTTAAAAAGAAAGTTAAATGCGAAATATATCCGATTAAAGCAATTTCTAATGAAGGGCTTGATGATGTATTAATTAAATTAGCAGATTTAGTTGATGAAACACCTAATACTCCTTTATATGAAGAAAATGAATACTTATCTCATGTTTTATATAAATTTGAAGAAGAAAAACCTTTTGATGTTAAAAAAGAAGGAGATTCATATATTATATATGGAGATAAAGTTGAAAAGATGTTTAAGATGACTAATTTCCAAAGTGATGAAGGAATCGAAAGATTTATTCGAAAATTAAGAAAACTTGGAATTGATGAAAAATTAGAAAGTATGGATGTTCCAGATGGAGCAATTGTTAAAATACTTGATTTTGAATTTGAATATCACAAATAATAAAAAAAATACTTGATTTTTATATAAAATGTGATACAATTATATTGAAAGAATTAATAAATATCTATTCTTGACGAATTATGTAAAGAAATGTATAATATTTGTAATTCTTTTAAAGAAGGTTTTAAGGTATATTTTAATAGATATTCCATAAAATAAAAAAGAGATA
The DNA here is from genome assembly GCA_947624175.1 of uncultured Bacilli bacterium. Taxonomy (GTDB): domain Bacteria; phylum Bacillota_I; class Bacilli_A; order RF39; family UBA660; genus RUG591. The sequence goes on along the minus strand of CANQJD010000004.1, from coordinate 35,083 downwards.
TAACCTATTTGTCTGATGTTAGGTGCTATCTCCAAATAAATAGGATTTGCACCCAAACTTCAAAATAATGAGAAGTTAGGTGCTATTTTTTTAATAATATAATTGCAATAGCTATTATAGTAAATAGTATTACAACTAATATCAAAAAAGCAAGAGTTAAGTACTCCACTTTAATGATATGGGGCTTATTTTTTTAGAAATATATAGTTTGCCCATATTATCACCTCCCAAACTATATACCAAATATAAATAAAGTAAAAGTTTTGAAGGTAACACCTAAACTTTTAGGTTACATCTCTAAAGTAATTATATATCAATGTAATTTATATATCAATCTAAAAATATAAAAATATATAAAAAATATTACATCAAAGTATAATTGACACTATTTTATAATAAAATTAACTATCTTAAAAAAGTTAAATAATAATTATGATAAAAAAGTGAAAAAATACTTGATTTTTAAAGAAATCTTTGATATTATTTATTAAGCAAGTGCGAAAGACGGAATAAAATAAAGTTTTAAAGAGAGTCTATGGTTGGTGCAAATAGATAAAACTTCTTTATTCAAATCACTTTCAAGTGCTATTTATGGATAAGATAAATACGGTAATGCGTTATAGTTTTTGAGAATTTATCATATGATAAATTGAATTAAGGTGGTAACACGAACTCTTCGTCCTTAGACTAAGAGTTCTTTTTATTTTTTAGGAGGGAATTATGTTTAAAGAATTAGAAAAAAAGAAAACAAGTGAAGTAGAAAGTGAAATCAGTAAAAAATGGGAAAACATGAAAATACTTGATAGATGTTTAGAAAATCGTGACCATGATTTTGTTTTTTATGATGGGCCAGCAACAGCTAATGGTTTTCCAGGCTTACATCATATGGTGGCTAAGTTTTTAAAAGATAGTTTTTGTAAATATAAAACAATGCAAGGCTATCGAGTATTAAGAAAAGTAGGTTGGGATACTCATGGTTTACCAGTTGAAGTTGAAGTTGAGAAGACTTTAGGATTCAATAATAAAAATGATATTGAAAAGTATGGAATTAAAGAGTTTAATGAAAAATGTCGGGAAATTGTTTGGAAAAATGAAAAGGCCTTCTCTGATTTAACAACCAAAATGGGACAATTCATTGATTTAAAAAATCCTTATGTAACTTATGATAATAACTATATTGAAACCGAATGGTATATTTTAAAGAAATTCTTTGATGAAGGATTATTCTATGAAGGAGTTAAAGTTGTACCATATTGTACAAGATGTGGAACAGGACTTGCTTCTCATGAAGTTGCTCAAGGTTATAAAGAAATTGAGGCTCAAACGGTAATAGTTCCAATGAAGAAGAAGGATGAAGATGTATACTTCCTAGTTTGGACAACAACACCATGGACTTTAATTTCCAATGTTGCTTTATGTGTTAATCCGGAATATGATTATGTTAAAGTTGAAAGTCAAGGTTATAAATTTATTTTAGCAGAAGCCTTAGTTTCAAAAGTATTAGGTGATGATGTTAAAGTTCTTGAAAAATATAAAGGGAAAGACCTAGAATACATGGAATATGAACAATTAATTCCAAGTTTAAAAGTAAATAAAAAAGCTTTCTATGTAACTTTAGCTGATTATGTAACGATAGAAGATGGAACTGGTATTGTTCATATTGCACCGGCTTTTGGTGAAGATGACTCAAAAGTTGGACGAAAATATGATTTACCATATCTTAACCCAGTTGGGGAAGATGGATGTTACACGGAAGGTTTATGGAAAGGCATGAATGTCTTTGAAGCTGACCTTGAAGTTATTAAATATTTAAAAGAAAATGATAAATTATTCAAAAAGCAAAAAATGCTTCATAATTATCCACATTGTTGGAGATGTGGAACTCCACTTCTATATTACTCTAAACCAAGTTTTTATCTTGAAGTTACGAAATTAAAAGATAAGATAATTGAAGCCAATAAAAAAGTTAATTGGTATCCAGATTATGTTGGAGAAAAGAGATTTGGAAATTGGCTTGAAAATTTAAATGATTGGGCAATTTCCAGAAGTAGATATTGGGGAACACCACTTCCACTTTGGAGATGTGAATGTGGACATGATGAAATGATTGGTTCAAGGGAAGAGTTAGTCGAAAAATCAATCGAAAAAATAGATGAGACGATTGAACTTCATAGACCATATGTTGATGATATTCATATTAAGTGTCCAGAATGTGGTAAAGAGATGAGTAGGGTAAAAGATGTAATTGATTGCTGGTTTGATTCTGGTTCAATGCCATTTGCTCAATATCATTACCCATTTGAAAATCAAGAACTTTGGGAATCCCAGTTTCCTGCAGACTTTATCTGTGAAGGAATTGATCAAACCAGAGGTTGGTTCTATTCCTTAATTGTCATCTCCGTATTCTTAAAAGGTGTATCACCATACAAGAATGTTTTAGTAAATGACTTATTACTTGATAAAGATGGTAAAAAGATGAGTAAATCCAAAGGTAATATCGTTGAACCATTTACAACCATTGAAAAATATGGTGCTGATACGGTTAGATTTTATCTTCCTTATGTATCACCAGTTTGGACACCTTTAAAATTTGATGAAGAAGGTTTAAAAGAAGTATATTCCAAATTCTTTAATCCACTTCTAAATACTTATACTTTCTTCCAAACTTATGCTAACATTGATAATCTTGACCCAAGAGACTATGAAATTAAATATGAAGATTTAGAAGAAATTGATAAATGGTTACTTTCTAAATATAATAAGTTATTAAAATATGTAACGGAAAGTTATGATGAATATGATTTAAATAAAGTAGTAAGAGCTTTAGTTACATTTGTATCTGATGATTTATCAAACTGGTATATCAGAAGAAATCGAAATCGTTTCTGGGCAAGTGATGCTGACAATAGTAAAAAAGCCGTTTACAAAACAACTTATGATGTTTTAGTTGGATTATCTAAAATGATTGCTCCAATTGTTCCATTTGCATCTGAAAATTTATATACAAAGTTAACTGATGAAGAATCTGTTCATTTAGCAGAATTTCCTAAGTATAATGAAGCCTATATCAATCTTAAAATAGAAGAAAAGATGGATACTGTAAGAGACTTAATTTCTTTAGGAAGAAAAGTCAGGGAAGATGTTAAGATTAAAGTTCGGGAACCTTTAAGTGAAGTAATTCTTGATTCTAAATTAAAGAAAATAATTGGAGATTTAACGGATTTAATTAAAGAAGAGTTGAATGTTAAAGAGATTAACTTTGAAAAGAATCTCGATAATTATATTAACTATGAAGTAAAACCAAACTTTAAAGTCTGTGGAAAAATCTTTGGCTCAAGCATTAAAAATTTAAGTGAATATTTAAAAGATATCGATAGAAAACTTATCGAGAAACTTGAAAATGGAGAGACTTTAACTATTAATTTAGATAACAAAGATTATGAATTGACGGAAGAAATGTTAGATATCAGAGTTAATTCAAAAGAAGGATACAATACAGGAATCAATAATAATTTATTTATTATCTTAAATACAACTTTAACACCTGAACTAATTAATGAAGGAATAGCTCGGGAATTAGTTAGCAAGGTTCAACAATTAAGAAAGAATAAAGACTTTAACATAACAGATAGAATTTATATCTATTACTATAGTTCTGAAGATATCCTTGATAAGTTAGAAAACTTCTTAGACTTCATTAAAAAAGAAACATTATGTGATATGTTAATTGAAGAAAAGAAAGTCGATGAAGTAACCAACTTAAATGGAATAGATGTTTATTTAGATGTAGAAAGAGTTTCATAATTCTTTCTTTTTGATTATTGAAAAAAAATTAATTTTATAATATAATAACAACGATTGAGGCGATAGGTATGAAAAATAGAATTAAATCATTAATGTTAGCAATTGCTATGTTATTTACTTTAACAAGTTGTAGTAATTTAAGTAGGGAAGAAAAAGAAGAGGTTCAAACAAAACTTGCTAATATGAAAAAGAAACTTATTCAATTAGATACTGCTATGAATGCTGTTTGGTATTATGATAGTATCAGTGATCCTATTTATCTTTATAATGAAGGACTTGCGATAGGTAAGCCTGATTATCCAACTGTTGTTCAAGAAATAGTTTTAGATAATGTTAAATACTTAGTTGATGCCAATGATTATACTAATATTATTGCTAGTAATTATTTAGAGATAAGTTTTGAAGGAAGAGTTAATACACCTAATTATTATTTAGTTATTAAATATAATGACCATGTTGATAAAATCTTAGTATATGATATAGAAACTACTTATTCTTCTAAACTAATAAAAAAATAATAAATTTAAGGATGTGACTAAAATGGGAAATTTATATATTATTGCAACTCCAATTGGTAATTTAGGAGATATTACTAAAAGAGCTTTAGAGATTTTAAAAAGTGTTGATTTAATTTTATGTGAAGATACTAGAACTTCTAAACCTTTACTTATAAGTTATGAAATAAAAACAAGGTTAGAATCATATCATAAGTTTAATGAAATAGAAAAGACGAATGAAGTTATAGAAAAACTTAAGGGTGGCATGAATATTGCTTTAATAACTGATGCTGGAACTCCTTGTATATCTGATCCTGGCAGTATTTTAGTTAATAAATGTATTGAAAATAAAATTGAAGTATATTCAATTCCAGGAGCATCTGCAGTTATTACTTCTTTAACACTATCCGGAATATCTTTAAAAAACTTTGCTTTTTATGGCTTTCTAGATCGGAAAAATAGTTTACAAAGAAAAGAATTATTAAAAATAAAGAGTAATGATATTGAAACTATTGTTTTATATGAATCACCTAAAAGAATTCTTGATACTTTAAAAAATATTGAAGAAATTCTTGATAATCCTTATCTGATTGTCCTTAATGATTTAACTAAAAAGTTTGAAAAAAAGTACTACGGAGAAACTTCTAAAGTAAAAGATGAATTATTATCTAATCCTAATCATGAGTTAGGTGAATATGTAATTGTTATTAAAAAGAAAATGATAGAAGAGGTTAGAGATAATCAAGAGTTATCAATTGAAGCTTTATTGATTGATAAAATAGTTAAAGAACAATGTACAATGAAAGAAGCTATTCAATTATTAGCCTTAGAATATAAAGATAAATATAGTAAAAATGAAATTTATAATGCTTCTTTAAATATAAAAAAACTTCTTAACAAATAGAAGTTTATTTTTTTAAACTAGTTAATTCTTGACTTAAAGTTTGATGTTTTTTCTTTATTTTAGTCTCATCGGCTGTTTCTAATTTATACCAACCATTTCTAAACATTAATTCATAGACTTCTCTTTGAAGAGAGGCAATATTTAAAAATGCATCAAGATGTTTACTATATAGATTCTCACAACTTGCTTCGGTAAGTGCTATAGTATAATTTTTTTCTATATCTTTAAGACAAGTTAGTAAACTTGTTAAATAATCACGTTCATTTAATTCCATACCTTTTGGAACTTTTGTTTCAGGATTTTCAATTTTCACAAGAACAACCCCCTTCAAGTAATTCTAGAATCGTTGTTAAATTACTATCAAACATTTTACAAGCTTTTTTTAAGATTTCTTTAATCTCTTCATTTTCAACTTTTGGAATACTAGCATTAGTTTTCTTTAAAGCTTCTTTATTCCATTCAAACATATCACTTAAATAATCTAAATCTTTTCCAGTTATAATATTTGGAACTTGATTATAATTTTCCATAAATCTCCTTTCATATTTATTATGGTAAATATAATTTATTTTAAACACTTTTCATATAATTTAATATGAGTTTAATACCAAATACTACTCCTAAATTATTTTCTTTAAGTGCTGTTATCGTTGGTTATTTACTAATTGATGATATGACGGCTAATGAACAGAATGCTCTTGGTAACTGGTTAATGTTAGTAGGTCAATTAGTTTCAACTAATGCTTACTATGCTGCTGTTGTAAGTGAAAGAAATAATAATTCTAATATATCTAACCAAGATACTTTAAAGATGCTTGAAAAAATGCTTAAGGCTTTAGAGAAGGAAGTTAATGATATAAAGAAAGATATAAATAAGGTTAGTTAATATTATAAAATTAGAAAATTGCTTTAATTTTTCTTCAAATTTTCTAAATTAGACTTAAAAAATTTTTTTCAAGACTTAAGTTCTAAAAAGTGTGTTCGTAATACATCAAAATCGCGAGAATTTATAAAATTGTGATTATTTATGACTTTAATTTTTTAATTTGAGACTGTTTTACATATCAATTTGTAAATTTACAATATTTGACATTTTATATATTCTATGTTATATTGAATTTGACAAGGAGAGATGTGTTATGATAAAAGAAGAAATGGTACCTTTAGCTATGGATAGATGTGCTAAGATATTATTTGGGAAGAAACAAAATTTAGATATAACTACTTTACATATATCGTCTATTTTAAAAGTTGATTACGATAAATTAGAAGGTAAAATAAAATTTTTACCCCTTTCTAATCCTAAAGATAGAAAGAAAAGTAAGAAAACTGAAAAAGATATTGTGTTATTGGTTGAAGTAGATGGTAAGAATCAATTAATGGTTTTAGAATTTAATTATTTTCGTAAGGATTTAGAAAATATGTTTAAAAATACTTTAGAAGATGCTGATAGAAGAAAATTAGACTTGATTCATAAATTAAAATTAGATAGAAACTTACAATACTTATTAGAATTATTAGTAGATAGTTTAAATGCAGGAGAAGATTATACTAAAATATTACCTGCCCATTTAATAAATATTAATACATTTTCTAAATATAAGAAAAGAAAGAGTAATTACCAGTTTGTAGATATAGAAAATGTAAGGGATTGTTATTCAAAAAAGTTACAAATAACGAATATAGATATTGCAGAATCATACAAGCTGGTGTATAATGGTAAGTGTGAAATAAGCAACAAACATGAATATAATTTATGTATATTAAGTGCAATGCTTGCTACTTGGAAATATCAAGAAGTAATAAAATTAATAGAAAAATTAAGAACTAAAGAAGAATTAAAAGAAAAAATAAAGGAGGTCGTTCGAAAGATGTTTAAAGATAAGAACTTTGAAAGTATATGGTATAACCGAAAAGATGAACAAGATAGGTTAGATAGGTCTTTATTAGAAGCCTACAAACTTGATGGTATTGATGAAGGCCGAAGTGAGCAACAAAAAGATATGGTTATTAATTCTTATAAAGAAAAAATACCATTTGAAACTATTGCAAAAATATGTAAACTTTCTTTAAAACAAGTTAACAATATTATAAATGACTATAAGAAAAATATTGCTTAATTGAAAGTGAGATTGTAAATATGTTAGAAAATAAGAATTTAGAGAGTATATGGTATAACCGAAAAGATGAACAAGATAGGTTAGATAGGTCTTTATTAGAGGCTTATAGACTTGATGGACTTGATGAAGGTAAATCTGAAGGTCGTGCCGAGCAACAAAAAGATGTAGTTATTAATTCTTATAAAGAAAAAATACCATTTGAAACTATTGCAAAAATATGTAAACTTTCTTTAAAACAAGTTAACAATATTATTAATGATTATAAGAAAAATATTGCCTAATAAAAATAGAATAGAATTTAGATAATCATATTCTATTTTATTTTTTTCTTTTCATTATTGATATTATCTTTAATATTTTCAAATATATTATAAGCATCACTTGGAGATAAAGTGTAGAAGTATACCTCTTCAATAAACTTTAAATTCATATGTTCAAATAAAGGAGCAACTTTTGAAATTATGATATCATTATCTTCTAAATCTTCTAAAGTTCCAATTTTTCCTTTAATCCAGTCTCCATTTGCAAAATAAGAAACAGCATAACATTCATTACTATTTTCTTTATCCATTAAAAATAAATAATAGTCATGTTTTAAACTTCCAAATTTATTATTACTATCTTTTAAAACTTTACCTATAAAATATAAAGGTAAAGGATAAGATTTATTTCTTTTCATTTAATAATCGCCTTCTAATCTTTCTTCAATTATTTTCTTTTTCTTTAAGGTTTCTTTAGTTAAATCATTCATTGTAAATCCTAATAGTTTAGCAAGATATAAAATTTCTACCATTAATTCTTTAACAATTTCTTTATCAAGATTATGACTTAGTTTAACACCTAACTCATATAGATATAAAAAACACTCGATTAAACTTTTTTCTTTAGTGATATTAAATTCTTCATATAAAGAAACATCAGTTATATTAGCAAAATAAAGAATCATGAATAAACAATCAATATATTCTTCTAGAACTTTATCACGAGAACTTTCTTTCTTTGACCAAAACTTAAAACATCTTGTTTCATTAGCTAGTTCTGAAAACTCAACTAATAATTCTAAATAATATTTTTCAATGATATCAGGTGATTTAATATTATATTTTTTTGCAAATAAACTATCGATATATTTCGTTTCTTTATAAATTTCTTCAATTTCTTTCATAATTACCTCAAGAATATTTTAGCATAGATTTCTAAATGTAACCAAGAAAAATCATTAGCATATAATAATATGGGATAGCAATAATTAGTATTTTATTAATTAGTGCTTATTTTTTTTGTCATTATCCTTTAATAGTGTAAATCCTTATACTGAAAGGAGAGTAAAAATGAAAAAGAGTAAAAATATTATTATTGGTGCCTTATTGCTTGCGGTTTTAATGATGGCGGTTGGTTACTCGGCTTTTGCTAGTGAAATGACTTTTAGTGGTAGTGCTGAAATAACTGGAGAATGGGATGTCAAGATTACAAATGTTGAAGTTAAAGAAGTAAGTAGTGGAAGTGATGCAGGAACACCGGAATTTACAAATAATACAATAACCTTTGATGCTAAACTAGAAAAGCCTGGTGATAAAGTCGTTTATGAAATAACGATTACTAACTCGGGAAGTATTGATGCAAAATTAGAAAACCTTCAAATAGTTCCGGATATTATCAATGGCTCAACGGCTATTTCTTATATTATAATTAATCCTAGTAATGAACTATTAGCAGGTGAAGAAACTAAGATGCAAATAACTGCTCAATATGATGAGGTAGTAACCGAGAATCCTGATATTAAAACTAAAACCATCACCGGTGTTATTGAATATGTTCAAAAATAAAAATATTCGTAAGTGATAATTATAGGTTTTAAAAATGAAAACGAAATATTTATTAATTTATCTAGTTCTAACTATTATTTTAAAAATTACTTGTTATAGATTTTATACTAATATTTTAAATCCTATTATATCAATTATTCTTTTAATTCTATTAATTATTTATCAAAGAAAAAAATATATTCGAGAATCTCATAACTCTAAATACTTTATCTATTTAGTAATAATAACTTTAATTTATCTAGTTGGCTACTTTTATCTAGGTTTTATCTTTGGCTTTTGGAAAAATCCTTATAATACTACTTTACTTGGCGTATTAAAAAACATTTTAACTATCATACCACCTATTATAACTATAGAATTACTTAGATTTCATTATCTAAGAAAAAATTCTAATCTAGTTCTCTTAACTATCATCTTCATTTTATTAGAAGTTAATTATTATACAATTATTAAACTATTAATCTCGAAAGCCATTTTATTCAAGTATCTATGTTCTATAATTATTCCTTTAATTGCTAGTAATCTTTTATGTAATTATTTAACTCTAAATTATTCTTATAAATTATCACTTACTTTTCGAATTTTAAATAAGTTATTTCTTATACTATTACCAATTATTCCATCTTTAGACTGGTTTTTGATTGGAACAATTGAAATAGTTGGAAGAACTTTAATTTATGTATTATTTAAGTATAAGTTTCAAAGAGAAAAGGGCAAAAGAAGAAAAGAAAAAACTTCTTTTGCAATAATAAGTTATGCATTTACACTATTTTTTGCTACTTTTTTAATTTGTTTTATGGCTGGAATTTTAAAATACGAACCTATTGCTATTCTTTCTAATAGTATGGCTCCTTTGTTTGCAAGAGGAGATGTTCTAGTATTTGAAAAGTTAAATAATCAAGAATTATCCAAGTTACAAGTTGGGGAAGTAATTGTTTATAAAGCGGAAAATAGACATATTGTTCATAGAATTGTTAAAGTGATTAGTAATTCCGATTCCATTCTTTATATAACTAAGGGTGATAATAATTTAAAAAGTGATAGTTATTTAGTTAAGATAGAAGATATTGAAGGAGTTGTGAAATTTTATATTAAATATTTAGGTTATCCAGCTGTTTATTTAAATAGTTATTTAAGAAATGGAGAGTGATAACTTGAAAAAGAAAATATTAGGTTTATTATTAATATTTCTTGGTTTAATATTTATAGTTATATTATTAATTGAAGATATAAATATTTATACTTATAATTCTTTCAAAGAAATAAATAATCAAGTATCTTTAAAACCTAATTCCTTTTATGAAAAAGATATTTTAGAAAATAAAAATTCTTATATTTCATCTTCAATTTTAAATTATAAAATTAATTTTAATTATAGTTTTCATGAAAATAAAGATTATAAACTTAATTATTATTATGAAATTAAAGCTGATTTAGTAGGGATGGTTAAAGACACTTTTGAAGAAGTATGGACTAAAACATTTACTTTAAAAGTAAGTGATAAAAAAGAAAGTAAAGATTTTAAAATAAATGAAGATATTGTAATAGATTATCCTTATTATGATGAATTAGCTAAGTCTTTTAAAGATACTTATAAAGTTGATTTAGATTTTAAATTAAAAGTTAGACTTGATATTTATATAAAACTTGAAAATAAAGAACGAATAAATGATTACTCAGAACTTGATATAACTTTAGATGATAAAATAAGTTCTGTAGAAGAAAATAATAAAGATATTAAACAAGATAAAAATAATTTTACTATAGAATATTTAGTTAGTATCATTTTAATAAGTTTAGGAATAATTATATTTATTAATAAAAATAATAAGTCTAATACTATTAATAATTATTTAAAAGAATATCAAGAATTGATAATAATTGTTAAAAATAAACCAAGTATTAAAAATTTAAAAGTGTTAAATCTAGAAAGTTTTAATGATTTAATTGATATAGCAGAACAAAATAATACTCATATAATTTATTATGAAAAAAGTCTAGAATTTTATATAATATTAGGAGACTATATTTATATATTTAAAGAAGAAATTTAAAAGGTTTCTTCTTTTAAAAAGTTAAAATTATTTTAGAAAAGTAATAGACAAAATATTCTAAAAAAAGTATAATTGTTTTAGTAAAAAATAGGAGTAAAAGTAGTATGAAGAAGTTTAGTCGTAAGAAGAAAATAATTTTAATTAGTGTACTAGTATTTTTATTAATTTTAAATAGTATTTTATTAATTATTTTTACAGCTCCTAAATTAGAACTTAAAGGAGAAGAAAGTTTAGTTGTTAATATAGATGGGATGTATCAAGAAGCAGGAGTGCTTGCAACTTATCATGGAGAAAATATATCAAAAGAAGTTAAAGTTGAAGGAAAAGTTGATGTTCATCATTCTGGGACTTATAAACTTAATTATGTTTTAAAAAAAGGTATTTATAAAAAAGAAATAACGAGAATAGTTATTGTTAAAGATATTGAAGCCCCGGTTATTGAGTTAAAAGGCAATCAGGAAGCTTATGTTTGTCCAGGTAAAACTTATGAAGAAGAAGGTTATACGGCTTTTGATAATGTTGATGGAGATATAACAAGTAATGTTAGTAGTACTACAGAAGATGAAAAAGTAGTTTATACTGTTGAAGATAAAGAGGGCAATGTTGGAACAAATGAGAGGACTTTAATTTTTAAAGATATTGAAAAACCTAAAATTGAGTTAACTGGCGGAACTCAAACAGTTTATTTAGGTGGTAAATATACAGATGCTGGTTATAAAGCAACTGATAACTGTGATGGGGATTTGAAAAATAAAGTTAAAGTTACTAATAATGTTAATATGAATAAGGCTGGTACTTATGAAGTAATTTATGAAGTAACGGATGCAAGTGGTAACACTGAAACTGTTAAAAGAAGTGTTAAGGTTGTATCTCTTCCTAAAGGAGGAACCATTTATTTAACATTTGATGATGGACCTCAAGAAGGAACGACTAATAAGATATTAGATATTTTAAAAGAAGAAGGAGTTAAAGCAACTTTCTTTGTAACTTCAAGTGGACCAGATTATTTAATAAAAAGAGAAGCTGATGAAGGCCATACCGTAGCACTTCATACAGCAACTCATAACTATGCCAAAGTGTATTCATCAGTTGATAATTATTTTAATGATTTAAAAATAGTGCATGACAGGGTTTTAAGAATAACTGGTCAGGATGCTAAAATAATTAGATTTCCAGGTGGAAGTAGTAATACAATTAGTCGGAATTATTCAAGAGGAATCATGACAACATTAACTAAGGAAGTTATTAACAGAGGCTATCATTATTTTGATTGGAATGTTGATAGTAATGATGCCGGAGGTGCTAATTCAGCAAGTGCAGTTTACAATAATGTTATAAGAAGTTTATCTAGTTCTAACCTTAATGTGGTTTTAATGCATGATATAAAATCTCAAACAAGAGATGCTTTAAGAGATATAATTAAATATGGTAAAGCAAATGGTTTTACATTTGCAAGTATTACAATGTCAACTCCAATGGTTAAACATGGTGTAAATAATTAAAAATACTTAACAAATTAGAAAATCTAGTGTGTAATTAATTTAAAAAAATCATATATTGCATGGTGTTGGTAATTTTATCTAATAATATTAGGGATTTTTATTACTTACTTATGAAATAAAAACATACTATACAAATATTTACACAACTATAATTAATAGTAGAAAAGTATAGTTTTAATATAAATATCTTTAATAAATTATTTTTATATCTACATTTTTACCAACACTGTGCAATTAGGGATTTTATTTAAAAAAATAGAACTGATACAAAAGTTAACAATTTATTAGCCTGGCTTTGAGATATAGCATCTAAACAATTTTCTATAAAAGTTGACAAATTTATACACATGAAACTAGTAAAATAAAACTAGAATTTATGCATTTTTATATTTTGATTTGAAATAATGGTAAAAATAGCTTATAATTATAATAGAAAGTAGGTATATATGAACAGAAAAAATATAATGATTTTAATGATATCATTAAGTTTAGTATTATTATTAGGTTCAAGTTATGCCATGTTAAGAAGTACAGCCGAAGGAAAGAATCCATATGTAATAAATGTTGGAACTTTACAAGTATCTTTTGAAGGTAGTACTGATAAATTAAGTTTAGAAAATATGTATCCTATGTCTGATACAGAAGGAAGTAGTCAGAGTGAAGAACTTGTATTTGTAGTTAAAAATACTGGTAATATTGAAGCAAGATACAATGTTTATTTAGAAGAGATAAGTACAGATCCAGAATTTAAGAATTATATAAGATTTATAAGTAATAAAGATTCAGAAGGTTATAATGAACCTAAGACAATGGGATATGATAAATATATTGATTTAGAAGCAAGGTTAGATGCAACTAAAAGTGCAAGTTATAAAGTGAAGGTATGGTTAGATCAAGATGCTGAAAATGAATACATGGATAAAACCTTTACAGCTAAAGTAGTAATTGAAGGAAATCAAATAGATGCTAGTAATACATTATATACTAAAATAAATAATGCTATTAAAGAACATTCAGGAACAACTATAGTTGAAGATGGTGTAACTTATTTATCAGGAACAAATGAAATGGTTAATTATAACTATGTGTGGTATTCTGGAAAACTATGGAGAATAACTAGTATTAATTCAGATGGAACAATTAAAATGGTAACTAATGATGTTATTACAGCAATTCAACTTTCTAAAACAAATGATTTTGAAAACAGCTATACATATCAATTTTTAAATGAAGATTTTAAAGATACTTTATATAATAATAAGAATATAATTGAAGAAAATGCTAAATGGAATGTTACAGTTCAAGAAGATTTTACAAATAAAATACCAGAAACTAAAACTATATCTGGAGTAGTTGGACTACTAAATGCATATGAATATTATCAAAGTTATAAAAAAACTACAGATAAAGAAGGGTATTTAAATACAAATTTATATAGATGGTTTTTGCTTACACTTTATAATACCGAAGGAGGAATTTTTAGGGTTGATGAAAATGGTACTCTTCAAAAAGTTTTATCATATCCTTCTGGTGGAATTAGACCATCAATTGTTTTAAAAACTAATGTTGAATTGTTAAATGGAGATGGTAGTTTATCTAATCCTTATTTAATTAAAGGTGATAAAAACTTTGATTTAAAAAATATAAAATTAAATACAAGATTAAGTGGTGAGTATGTAAAATTTGATAATTCAATATACCGAATTGTTAATATTCAGAATGAAACTAGTAAACCTATAACAAAATTAGTTAAAGCTGATGACTTAGAAATAATCAAAGCTCTTACTAAAGAAAGCGAATATTATGGTGATAGTGCTAATATTGCAGGTGATTATTGGGATTATTATTTGAATAATGATTGGTATAATTCAATTGCTTTGTCATATAAAAATATGATGGTTAAAGGAACATATTATCTAGGACCATTTAATAGAAATTCATATAAAATGACAATTTGTTCAAGTGAAGATTTAAATAGTCCAATTAAGAATTGTGAAAAAGTATCTAAAACTTGGACTGGATATGTAGGAGTATTAAGGGTTGGAGAATTATTTGCAATAAATACGAAAAGCACCAGATTCTGGTTGATATCTCCAGAAAGCAGTAGAAAAGTATATGATGTATCTGAAATAGGAACACTTGATCCTTTTGATGTTTCAACATTAAAAGTAATAAGACCAGTTATAACTTTATCAAGTGATGTAATAATTACAGGAGGAGATGGAATATCTCCTGAAACAGCTTTTGAAGTTTCATTACCTTAAAATTATCAAAAAAATATAAAAATTACTTGCATTTTTTTAAAAAATATATTATCCTTAATATGAGGATTGAGAAAATGAAGAAAGATTTGAAATTACTTAAAAAGATAGTTCATAATCATGTAAATATCATTTCTAAAATGATGATGTTTCTTTTTCACTTCTTATTTCAATTTAATTTAAGATATATTAAAAGATTTTCTAATTGTTAGGGAATCTTTTTTCTTATTTTAAATGCATTTTCTAGATTCAAGATAGGAGGAATTTGATGGAAAATCAAAAAATGACAATTGACATCAATGAAAAACCACCAGTTGCTAAATGGATAGTATTAGCATTTCAACATGTTTTTGCTATGTTTGGAGCAACAATTTTAGTTCCAATCTTGGTTAATGCTGCTGCCGGAAAAGAAGTATTAACAATCCCTGTTGCTCTTGTAACATCAGGTATTGGAACACTTATTTACATCTTATGTACAAAAGGTAAATCACCAGTTTATTTAGGAAGTTCATTTGCTTTTATAACCCCAATTGCAGCTGCTTACTTAAAAGGTGGAGTAGGTGGAGCTATGACTGGAATTATGGCTGTTGGTTTAATCTACGTTATAGTTGCTATTATCATCAAGTTTGTAGGAACTAATTGGTTAAGTAAATTATTACCACCAGTTGTAATTGGACCAATGATCATGATAATTGGTTTGGGACTTGCACCATCTGCCATTGGCCAAATTGGACTTGCAAGTGGAACTCCACTTGATTGGCAAGTAATAGTTGTTGCTTTAGTTTCATTCTTAGTAACAGCTATTGTCATGACAATGTGTAAAGGGTTCTTGAAAGTTATACCTTTCTTAGTAGGAATTATTTCAGGGTATATTGTAGCTGTTCTTTTTGGAATGATTGACTTTACACCAGTTGCAGAAGCTAGTTTCTTCAGTATGCCACATTTCTTAATTCCATTCGTTTCATACAAACCAACTTTTGATGCCTTATTAACAATAGCTCCAATTGCTTTAGTCACGATGTGTGAACATATTGGAGATCATACTTCTTTAAGTAATATAATAGGCAGAGATTTATTAAAAGAACCAGGTTTAGATAGAACTTTACTTGGAGATGGAGTTGCAACATTTGTAGCTGGAGCCTTAGGTGGTCCTGCTAATACAACTTATGGTGAAAATACATCTGTTGTTGGACTTACCAAGGTTGCTTCTGTTTGGGTAATTGGTCTTGCAGCTATTATTGCAATCATCATAGGATTTTTAGGTAAATTCACAGCTTTAGTATCAACGATACCTGATGCTGTTTTAGGTGGAGTATCTTTACTTCTATATGGATTTATTGCTGTTAATGGACTTAAAGTTTTAATTAAAAATCAAGTTGATTTTGAAAAGGCTAAAAATGTTATTGTTGCATCATCTATGTTAGTTTTAGGTTTAGGTGGAGCAGCGGTTGCTATTGTAAGTGGTGATTTATCAATTACGATATCAGGTATGAGTTTAGCAGCTATCGTTGGTATTATTCTAAATATTTGTATACCAAATGAAAAAGAAGAAGTAACAAAAACTAAAAAATCTAAAAGAAAATAAAGTATAAAAAAACTCGAGCAATCGAGTTTTAATTTTCAGCATCGTAGTAGTATTCAATACTTGTAATGGTATCATTTTCAACAATAAAGTTTAAATGTGTTCGACCTAACGTATAAGTATATAAATTTTCACTTTGTTGATAATCACTTCCATAGGCATTATTCATATCATTGATGCTATCTCCTAAACTAATACCTTCGGGAGTTTTTATTTCATGGTCTAAAAAGTAAATAGAGGCAATTCGATCAATATCACCATCTGGATAAGTTGCAACCTCGAAGTGCTCGTATGTAAAAGTTTTATCAGCTCCATCAAAAGCACAACTTGCAGCTTCAGAATAACTATCTTCCTTACCATACTTAGAAGTTGTAAACTCACTTCCTAACACATAATCTAATCCATTATAAGAAAATGTATACGCATCAGGATTACTTTCTTTGTTATCATTTTCTTTAACTTCCTTACCACATCCCATGGTTAAAAAACATACTACGATTAGTAAAACAATACCTATCTTCTTCATAAAAAATCACTCCTTTATAGCATTATTATACTCATATAATTTCTGATTGTAAATATCACTTATTTCATTATCTAAACGATAATCTGTTAAATCATATTTATCTTTTAAAATTCTTCCAAAGTAAGTTGATAATTTAGTTGCACCATATAAATTCAAATGTAATCCTCCATCATAAGTATCATGACTATAATCTATTCCAATTTCTTCTATATTATCTAAAAAGTTATAATAGTCTAAATTATATTTATTAGCATAATCTTTAACTTGATTATCATATTCCGTATACCAATAAGGATAAAGACTAGGGGCTTTAATTAAAACAAGTTTAATATTATTTTCTTGACATAACTCTCGAATCTTATCTAAATAATCGATTACATTATCCTTAAAAGTATAACTACCTAATCTTTTTTTAGTAGGAAGAGTAGAAACACCTTTAATTTCTTTATTAATTAAGTAACCATTATAAGTAACAACTTTATGGTTAAACATATATTTTAAATCATCAAGTGTTAATTCATTATAACGAGAATGATATCTAATAATTGGAAAAATATATGAAATAAAACTTTCATCTTCGGTCATTGAACTTTTGATAATTTCAATTTTTTCTTTACTCCATTTCATCTTATCAAGCAGCAACCTATTATAAGGTTCCTTTTCAGGTTCACTTACTTTTAAAGAGGCAACATTTAAAACTACAACTTTTGGAATTTCATATTTTAATGTTTCTTTTAAAAGTCCATAAGATTGCCAAATTAATTGATGACTATTACCTCTTACATAAGCGGTTATTCCTTCGTTTTTATACATAACCATGGGAGTAAAGTTAGCATAAACTTCACAGTCACCTAAAATAATTACTTCATGATTTTCGGGGTCTTCATAATAATCATCAATCATTGAACCTTCAGGAAAGTTTGTAACATACTTTTGAGCAAACAATTCATTTATAAAGATGAAAAGAAATAGAAAAACGATAATCAGGATAAATACCTTTAACTTTTTCATATTTCACCTACAGAGCTGCTGGCCAGTTGTTATGGTTCCAATCTCTACCTTGTAAATGTTCAAGTCTTTCAGCATCGGTTGCTGCACTTATCATTCGATGTCTATCAGTAGGAGTTGCATCAGAATGTCTCCAAACACCATTTATGTTAACTAAAACCCAATAATGAGTTTGATCAGTTGTATAAATAATTTTAGCATTATAACCAGCCCTTTGTAACATTGCTTGATATAGATAAGCATGAACAACACAGTTACCTTGAAAACTTGTTAGGCCATACCAAACTTTATCACTTCCACCACCATTACTACTATAACGAACATTGTTCATAATATATTGTCTTATTTGTTCATAGCCTCTTCCAGATTTATTTAAAGCTGCATCAATCTTAGCATTTCTATCAGCTGCATCATGATTAACGGTGATTTTTCTTTTAGCTGTTTTAACATTTCCAGCTTTATCTTTAGCTGTATAAGTAGCATAATAAGTTCCATAAGCATTTACATTAACTCGACTTGTATCAACGGTAAATGTTACATTTCCATCCTTTTCATCATAAGCTGATACTCCTGAATTATAATTAATTTTCGTGTATTTATTAACCGTTATATTATAAAGACCTTTAAAAGTTGGAGCTACTTTATCTTGAATAATTGATAAAGTTGCTTTCTTTTCTATCTTATTTCCATATTTATCAACAGCTTCAATTATAATTTCTTGGTCACCAAGTTTTGTATAATCAATCTCGGTTTTCATAGTTGTTTCAAATTCATTAGAAGCATCAGTTATACTTTTAATAAATTTATCTTTTGATTCTACTTTTTGATCATCATAGATTTTAACATTTTGAAGTTCCATATTAGGAGGAGTAGTATCTTGAACTATAATTTTCGTTTTAAATTCTAAGTTATTAGCATTTATTATAATTTCATATTCTCCAACCCCATTTTTATTAATATTATCAATCTCTTCTTGATTTATAAAATCTCCAGTCTCTTTTACATTATATAAAATATCTTCTTTTGTTAAAGGACTTCCTAATTCTTTAATAACTTCTTGTCTTGACATAGCAATTCTTAAAGTTCTAGTTTCAGTTACTTTATTATTATATTTATCACTTACTTGAACTTTAACTTTATAATCATTATAACCATTTATTACAATATTATTTAAAACTTCTACTTTAGTTTCTGAAACATCACTTACACTTTCTATAAAGTCTTCAGGATTTATTTGATAATCAATATTAGCATAATAATCTTTAAATTTAACTTTTGGTTTTGTCGTATCAACAATCTTTAATTTAATAGTTTTCGTTTTCTTTCCAACTTTTAATTTTATATTATAACTACTAACTTTCTTTAAATCAATTTTCTTTACATCCGTGATAAATTTTGTTTCATAGATAACTTTATCATGTTTATAAAAATCACTTATCTTTATTTCTTTAATACCAGCTTCTAAAGTAACACTTTCTTTAAGACCAAAAAGAATAAAGAAAAGAATAGTACATAATAAAATTAAGAAAAGTATAATTCCTAAAACAATAAGAATAATATTTTTCTTTGATTTTTTAGGTTTTTCTTCCTTTACATCAACTTTATCTTCTTTTTTAACTTCTTCTTTTTTAACTTCTTCTTTAATAACAGTCTCTTCCTTTTTCTCGACTTTTCTCGTAGCATTTTTAGAAACTTTATTTGAAGTTTTAGAAACATTATTAGTTTTCTTATTTGTATTTCCTTTTACATTACTAGTTTTCTTATTTGTATTTCCTTTTACATTACTAGTTTTCTTTTTAGAATTATTAGTCTTAGTATTTGTCTTTTTCTTTTGATTATTTTTTGAACTCTTATTAGGAGTTTTCTTTTTCCCTTGTTTACTCATTTAAACCACCTCAATCAGTAAATTTCGAAAAAATTATAGCACTTATTACTTAAAATGTAAACAATAATCTTGACTTAATATTTTAAAAATGTTATCTTGTCTTTAAGGTGATGATATGAAAAAATATCTTAATGAATTTAAAAAAGAATTAGAATCTAAAATTAATGATAATCATAAGTTTACATCTAAAGAAATAGAACTAATTAATTTTAAAATTAGAAATTTTCAACATGAAAGATTAATTCATCTTTTAGTTACTTTATTTTATGCAATATTTGCTATTCTTTTTATCTTTTTAAGTGTAATTTTACCTTATTTTTTAATACCTTGTTTTATTTGTTTAATATTTTTATTCTTTTATGTTAAACATTATTTCTTTTTAGAAAATACTGTCCAATATTTATATACTTTATACGATAAAATAGTAGAAGATTAGACTAATTCACACAACCTTTTATCTATTTCATCAAAAAAGTAATAAACAATAGTGCAACTTTCAGATTTAGAAGGTGCAATATTTAGATAATTATCATGAATTTTTTTAGCATATTTTCGAGCATTATCTAAAGAACCATATTTAATAAGTTTGAAATAAATATTTTCATCATTTTTTTGATATTTATAATCTAGGCCTGCTTTATTAAAATATTCATTTATTTTTTCAGCATACATTTTTCTATTCATTCCAACATCTACATAATTAAAATGTAATAAAAACCAATATTCAATTGCTTGATTTGACCATAAAGGAATATAATTATTTCTTAAACACATATTAATAGCTTCATCAAATTCTTTATCACTAAAACTATCTTTATCAAAAACAACAAAGATTTTTCCATAAGGAATAATAGAATTTTGATACTTATCAATAGTGTTTTGTAATCTTTCAACTTCTTTAACTAAAGAGGTTGTATTCATACCCATTCCGATAATTTTAACTTTTAATTTATATTTATCGGCAATATTTTTGTTTATATGTTGAATTGCTCCCTTAAAGTAATTAGGTTCAGTTTTAGTACCTTCACAAACTACTAACCAGTTACTTGATTTTAATTTCCTAATATTTTCTTTGCGATTTTTTCTTTCATCTTGTCTTCTTTTAAATAAATTGTCACTACCCATTGTTACATTTCCTCCTCATCGTCATTATAGGGAATAGCCCCAAATTGTCCAGTTAAATATTTCTTTTCATAATCAGCATCAATTCTTAAATTTTTAAATTCTGATAAAGAATACAATCGAGATTTACCTAATTTATCTTTTTCAACTAGATAAATTTCATCTCTTCTTAATGATTTACTATTAAACATAAAAGTTGAATGTGATGTAAAGATTAATTGAGCATTATTAATATTAATAGTTTTATCATTATACATATTTACAATTCTTTTAAATAATAAAGGATGTAGTTTAACATCTAATTCATCAATACAAAGAACTCCACCTAATTCTAAATTCTTTAAAATAGTTGGCATGATATTAAATATTTTAATTGTTCCATCTGATTCTTTATGTAATGGTAATAATATAGTTTTATTATTATCTAATGATTTATGAATACCACTTATTTTATAACTCTTTTCATTATCTATTGATATTTCATCAATTTGAATTCCTAATAAACAAGGATCAAATTCTTTAATTATTTCTTGAAATTTATTAAATAAAGTATTATTTTTAGTTAAAATATCAATACTAGTGTTTCTATCTAAAATACTTTCAATTCGAAAATTAAATTTATTAATAAAATCATAAATATCTCTTAAAATACCATGTTCTTCTTTTATAGATAAGTTACTTAATATTAATAGTTTCTTAAAATTAATATCATTTTTAAATAAGTTCCAAGTTCTTTTATAGTTATTATAACTTTTAGAAAAATTAACTTGATTATGATTTCTTTCAAAAATAACTTTTTGAATAGAACGTTTATTATTCGTAAATTTCTTTTTATAAAGCCATTCTTCTTCAATTTCTTCTTTATTAATTGAAAATCCATAACGATATTCATAATTATTTAAAACAAAAGAAATTTCATACTCACTATTTTCTAAAAATTTCTTATTACTAAATGCAAAAGGAGAAGTTACTAATTGATTATTTATATCTATATAATTTGAAGTTTTAATTGTTTTACACATAAAGTATAAAGCATCAAGGACACTACTTTTGCCTGATGCATTAGCACCATGAATAGCAATAACTGGTAAGATTTTATTACCATTAATATCAATTATTTCTTCAATATGTCGTTTTTCAAGGGTTGCAGTTAAATCTAAAATAGTTTTATCATAAAAACATTTATGATTTTGAAATTTAAATTGTAATAACATAGTCATCAACCTTTCTTTGGTTAATATTTTAACATATATTTAGAAAAATGCAATAGTTGGGAGATAAATTATCTTAAAAATGTAAAAATAAAGTTAAATTTATGAATTTAAAATAAAAGTAATTTAGAGATTTACTTATTATTTTTAAAATGGTATAATTTTTATGCATGGAGGATGTATGGGAATATTTAGTAAAATTAAAAATGTATTTAAAAAAGAAGAAAGTGAAGAAGTTAAATTATATGATGAGGGGTTAAGTAAAACTAGAGAGAATTTTGTTAATAAGTTAAAAGTTTTAAATAGTAAAACCAAGAAAATAACGGATGAATATTTTGATGAATTAGAAGATATTTTAATCATGGCTGATATTGGGGTTAATACCGTTTTATCATTTATTGAAAGATTAAAGAAACGGGTTAAAACTGAGAACATTACGGATTTAAATTATTTACAAGAAGTAATTGTTGATGAGTTATTTATTATTTATGTTGATAATGCTATTTTAACTAATAAGATTAATTATAATCCTGATGGTCCAACGGTTATTTTATTTGTGGGTGTAAATGGAGTAGGGAAAACCACCACGATTGGTAAACTTGCTAGTAAATTAAAACAAGAAGGTAAAAGTGTAATGATGGTTGCAGGGGATACTTTTAGGGCTGGAGCTATCGAACAACTAGAAGAATGGAGTAAGAGAGTCGGATGTAGTTTTGTAAAAGGGAAAGAAGGAAGTGATCCTTCAAGTGTTATCTATGATGGGGTCAAGAAAGCTAAAGAAGAGAACATTGATGTTATATTAGTAGATACAGCAGGTCGACTTCAAAATAAAGTTAATCTTATGAAAGAGTTAGAAAAGATGAATAAAGTAATCAATAGTTTAATAGATGGTGCTCCTCAAGAGACTTTATTAGTAATTGATGCAACAACTGGTCAAAATGGAATTAGTCAAGCTAAAAACTTTAAAGAAATTACAGATATCACAGGAATTGTATTAACGAAACTTGATGGAACAGCTAAAGGAGGAATAGTTCTTGCAATAAAAGAAGAACTTGGAATACCTGTTAAATATATTGGTTTAGGTGAAAAGATTGATGATTTAAGAAGTTTTGATATTGAAAAATATATCTATGGTTTATTTAAGGATATGATGTAATATGGATATTGAGAAATTACTTTATTTAAATAATTTATATGATTTATATGGAAGTTTATTAACTGATAAACAACAACAATATTTTAAAGAATACTATTTTAATAATTTATCCTTTGGAGAAATATCTGAAAAATATCAAATAAGTAGAAATGCTGCTTTTAAACAATTAAAAATAATTGAAGAAAAATTATTAGATTATGAAGAAAAATTAAAATTATACTACAAAAAAGAAAAAATTAATGGTATAATAAAAAAGATAGAAGATAAGAATATAAAATCAGAACTTGAAAATCTATTATAAAAAAGAATAAGGAGGAATTTTTTTATGTTTGATAAGATTGTTTACATAAGTGACCATGGGGCTCATGTAAAAGTTAATGGGGAGATTAAGACTAATTTGATTAATCAACATTTAGTTTTTGTTGATGAAGCAAATAGACAAGTTGTTTCAGAAGTTGAATATGTTCATGATGATATAGTTGAAACGAGATTTATAGGAGAAATAATTGATGGAAGATTCCAAGGTGGTATTATTAGTAAACCTAGTTTAACTTCAAAGATTAGATTTCTAGAAGAGAATGAAATTCTAATGATAACGGGAACTAATGAATATGGTAATATGTCTATTGGGGTAAGTCCTTTCTATGATAATAAACCAGTTTATATGAGTATTAATAGTTTATTTAGTAATCACTTAACAATATTAGGTAACTCTGGTAGTGGTAAAAGTTATGGAACTACAAGACTTTTACAATCAGTCTTTCAAACACCTAATTTTTATCCTTATAAAGCAACGGTTGTATTATTTGATAATAATGGTGAATATATCAATGCTTTTAATAACATGAATCAAATAAATCCTAATTATCATTTTAAAGTTATTACAACGAGTAATTATAATAATTATGAAAAATTAGCAATTCCAGTATGGCTTTTAAATATAGATGATTTAGCTCTTCTTTTAAAACTTGAAAAAGTTAGTCAATTAACTTTACTTGAAAGAATGCTTAAACTAACAAAAATCTTTTCTTTAGATGATGAAACGAGTTATAAATATAAAAATCATATTATAGCTAAAGCTATGTTACAAATATTCTATTCTAATAAAATGCCAGGAACCAAGAGAAATGATATCTTTGCTATCTTTAATACTTGTACAACTAACGAATTTAATATGGAAGCAGTGGTACAAGGGGCTGGTTATACTAGAAAATTTAGAGAATGTTTTAATGTTGATAGTCAAGGTAATTTTACAGAAAGTATTTTAGTATCTCAATATATTGCATCTTTTGTTGATCCTACTTTAGATAATTATGAACCAACAAGTTATAATAAATATACTTTAGAAGATTTAGAGAAAGCTTTAAACTTTACGCTTATAAGTGAAAACTGGTTAGATAATGAAGCAACTTATGGAGAAGCAATTGCTGTTAAAGTAAAACTTCATAGTTTAATAATAAGTGAGGTTAAAAAATTCTTTGATTATCCTAACTTTATTGGTGTTGAAGAATATTTATCAAGTTTAGTTATTCAAAATGGTCAAAAGTATCAATTATTAAATATTAATTTAGAAGATATTGATGATAGTATCGCGAAAGTTATTGTTAAGATATTTTCAAGAATTATATTTGAATATACCAAAGGTTTACAAAATAGAGCCTCAGTTCCATTTAATTTAGTAGTAGAAGAAGCGCATCGTTATATTAAGAGTGGAGAAGATATTGATTTACTTGGTTATAATATCTTTGATCGAATTGCTAAAGAAGGAAGAAAATATGGAATTTTGTTAACGCTTATTTCTCAAAGACCAGTTGAACTTTCAGAAACTGTTATGTCTCAATGTGCTAACTTCTTAATCTTTAAAACAACTCACCCACGAGATATTGAATATATTGCTAAAATGGTTCCAAATATCACGGAAGAAATAGTTGAAAAACAAAAAGCTTTACAACCAGGTTATTGTCTATGTTTTGGAGCAGCCTTTAAAGTTCCTTTAATTCTAAAAGTTAATGCTCCAAATCCAGTTCCTGCCAGTGCTAACTGTGATGTTTTAAAGACTTGGACTGTAAGCCAGCAATAGAATAGGGGGTTAATTTGACAAAGGATGAAAACAGAAGTATCTTATTAAAAAATAAAAAGTATTTTATAATTAAATTTATATGTAGTTTGGCCCTAAGGGCCTTTCTTTTAGCTATTCCAATTTATTATAGTTATGGAATTGATGAAATAACGAGAGGTAATTTTAATGCTGCTTATCATATGATTATCATGTTCTTTGTTTTTACTTTTCTTTATCGTATTTCAGAGATTGTTAATCAAATTACTTATTATAAACTATATTCTAATTTATATAAAAGTTATATGGAATTAGGTTTATCTAAAACTTGTAATAATTCTTTATATAGCTTATCTCGGTTTAGCTTATCAGAATATAGTAATATTATGAGTGAAGATTTTGAAACTTTAAGTGATTACTATGCAACAATGGTTATTAGAACTGTTGAAATCATGGAATCTATTTATATTGTTATTTATTTCTTTACCGTTAATGTAATGCTTGGTTATTTAACTTTATTTGTTTGTTTAGTAGTATTATTTATTCTAATTTTTTATAATCCAAGAATTGCTAAAACGAATAAAGAAAGAAAAAATAGACATGATAAGAGAATTAGTTTATTTCAAGAATTACTTTTATCAGTTAAAGAAATAAAAGGTTTTAATATCTTTAATGTTGCTCATGATAGAACCATGAATACCGTAAGTGATTATTTAAAATGGAATGATAAATTAAATATTGATAAATATAATGTTAAACAAGTATCTCTTGGTTTAGTTGATATCTTTCAGTTTATTTGTTTAATGATTGGAATTAAATTAATAGTTGATGGTCAAGTAACAATTGGGGTTTTAACCATTATTTACAACTATTATGCTAAATTAAGTGCTTTATTTACATCAATTATTACTCTTTTTGAAAGTAATATTAATGTTAAAGTAGCAAGACTCAGAATTCATAAGTTATTCCAATATGCAAGTAGTAATTATGGAGAAGCAACTAATAATCAAATCCTTGGAGAAATTGAATTTAATAAAGTTTTATATGGTAATAGAAAAGACCCAATTTTAAATAATGTTAGTTTACATATCAAACCTAATACCTTTACAGTTATAACCGGAGTATCAGGAAGTGGTAAAACAGGTATATTTGATTTATTATTAAGATACAATAGACAACACGAAGGTAGTGTTTTAATTGATAAAGTAAGTATTTTAAATTATGATACTAAACAAATAGGTAATATTGTAAGCTGTGTCAGGAAAAATCCGACTTTCTTTAATATAAGTATTAGAGATAATTTAAGTATCTTTGATTCTAACTTTGAAAATGTTGTTTATTTATGTAAAGAATTCATGATTCATGATTATATTATGGCTTTAGATTCCGGATATGATACGATTTTACAAACTGATGCTATGAATATAAATGGTGATGTTAAATATGTTTTAGCTATTATTCGAGTTTTATTAAAAAGAACTAAAATTATGTTATTTGATGAAACTTTTGATTATTTAAGTCATGATATATCAATTAAAGTTTTAGAAACTTTAATTGATATGAAAGAAGATAATACCATTGTTGTTATAACTAAAAATAAAAGTATAATTGAAAACCCTGATGTAGACCAAATAATCATGCTTGATTCTAATAAAATAATTGCAAATGGTACTCATCAAGAATTAATAAAAAATGATGATTATAAAAAAATATTTAAAAAATTATAGAAATTAATTGTCAAACTCTCCAAATTATGTTATTATTAATTGTAGATAATAGGAGAGTTTTATTATGGGAAATTACGAATATGAACCAATAAAAAAACTAAAAGAGAATAATAAAAAGAAAATGTTTTTTATGTTCCTAACAATATTTATGTTTTTAGGAATCTCTTTAGCAACCATTTATTTTGTCTATCGTTTTAATGATACTAGAGAAAATACTATAACATCAGGTTTAGTAGATATAGATTTTAAGGAACAAAGTCCAAGTATAGATTTACAAAAAACAGTTCCAATGGCAGATGAAATAGGAAAACAAAATGAACCTTATATATTTACAGTTGAGAATATAAGTAAAATACCTCTTAGATTAAAAATAGGTATTGATATACTTAATAGTACTATTGATTTAAGTGCTATTAGATATGCTTTATATATTGATAATGAAGAGATTAAAGTTGATAATTTAGGAAATTTAGATAGTGAAAATAATTTTCATATTATAGAACAATTTGCATCAGGAGCAAAGATAGAAGCAAAATTAGTATTCTGGATAGATTATTATTATGAAAAAGCAGGAGGAACCTTCTCTGGAAAGATAAGAGTAGAAGGAGAACAATATGATATTATTTATAAAGAAACAACTGGCAGTGATACAATAAAAGAAACAGTTGTAAGTAATGTAACGGATACTTGCACAGAACCTAATTTCAATGGAGGATTAGTAGCCATAAATACAGAAGGAAAATTATATCAAGAAGGAAATAAAGAAACAATAAGAGAATATAGATATATAGGACCAGAAGTAAACAATTATATCTACTTTAATTGTCAAGATGGAAAAGAACAAAATGGAGATAATTGCGAGATTTGGAGAATACTTGGAATATTTAAAGATGAAAGTGGAGCAGAACATATAAAGATAGTCAGAAACGAGATATTAAGTGGAATATTTCCTGAAACATTTGAAGTTGAAGGTACAACTTATAATATAAAAGTTAATGCTGATACTGCTCGTTGGAATTATTCAACAAGTGGTACTTACAATAATGACTGGGCAACAGGAGGACTACAATATTGGTTAAATGCCGGAAGTGATAAAGAAACAAAACTAGCAAGTGATGGATATATGAGTTACTTAAGCAAAAATGCCAAGAATATGATAGAAGAGACAAAATATTATTTAGGAAATTTTAATTCTGTTTATGATACAGCAATAAGTAGTTATACTCACGAAAGAGGGAATATAAGTTGTAACGAAAGTTGTAATGGAGGAGATATCTGGGAAGGAAATCAAACAGAGTGGAATGGAAATATAGCCTTAATGTATCCAAGTGACATAGGATATACAGCAAGTAGTTGCAAATGGAATACAACTTTATATAATTATAGTACTAATAATATACCATCAACAAGTTGGCTTTATCAAACAGCAAATCATAATAGTAATGAGTGGCTTTTGTCTCCTGCTTCTAACAGCTCTGGACAGGTTACTTTTTGGTTCAAGTCTGGGATTGTGGCGGACAATACCATCAGCGGCATCAGCGGCGTTCGGCCTAGTCTTAATCTGATATCCGGGGCCACAATAGTAGATGGGGAAGGAACAGTAGATAGTCCATATCAACTAAATTCGGGGCAATAGGTTTCCTCGCGGAATAAGAACCGCGGGAAACGGGTGCGGATTTTCAAAAAGCGACAATAAAGCAACAATTAAGAGGACAGCAATGGCAAAACTCGCCTTAAGGCGAGCGGCGATTTTTAAAAAAGTTACTTAATATAAATAAATAGTCTTAAAATAAGAAATAATAATTTTCTTATTTTTTTTGTCAACTTGATTGTATATTTTAGATAAATAATATATAATTGAGATGTAGTAGGTGAGGTTATGAGTAAAGTAGATGTTGTTTTAGGAACTTTTTATGGTGATGAAGGAAAAGGAAAGATAATTGATTATCTTGGAGGGAAAGCCGATGTTGCATTAAGAGCAACTGGTGGTAATAATGCTGGACATTCAATTGAAGTAGATGGAGAGAAGTATGTTTTTCATTTAATACCATCTGGAATATTAAATAAAGGTACTCTTGCAATAATTGGAAATGGTGTAGTAGTTGACCCTAAAGTTTTAATTGAAGAGATTAATGCTTTAAAAGAAAAAGGAAAAGATGTATCTAACTTAAGAGTTAGTACCAAAGCTCATGTAATATTTCCATATCATATTGAAATGGATAAGATGTTAGAAGAAAATAGAGGAAATGGAAAAATAGGAACAACGGCAAGAGGAATAGGACCATGTTACTGTGATAAGTATGAAAGATGTGGAATTAGGATTGAAGATTTATATTCATCTAGGTTTCATGATTTATTAGAAAGAAATATTAATAATAAAAATAAAATATTTAGTTTATATAATTATCCACAATTAGATGTGGAAAAAATATATGAAGAATATTTAGAATATGCTAAGATAATTAAAGAATATGTCTGTGATACAACTACTTTAATTCATAAGTTATTAAAAGATGATAAGAAAATAATTTGTGAAGGTGCTCAAGCAACTTTACTTGATATTGATTTTGGAAGTTATCCATATGTTACAAGTAGTAATCCAACAATTGGTGGAATAATAAGTGGAAGTGGTATAAATGCTCATGATATAGGAGAAGTATATGGGGTTATGAAAGCCTATTCTTCAAGAGTTGGAGCAGGACCTTATGTAACAGAACAAGATAATAGTATTGGAGATACAATACGTGAGTTAGGTCATGAATATGGTGCAACTACGAAAAGACCTAGAAGATGTGGATATTTAGATTTAGTAGCTTTAAAATATGCAATTGAAGTTAATGGAATAACTTCTTTATGTATGAATCATTTAGATACAATAGGAAAACTTGATAAGATTAAATTATGTGTTGCTTATGAAAGAAATGGTGAAAGAACAACGGAATTTACAACTAATGAAGAAGAGTTATTAAGTAGTACACCTATATATGAAGA
The DNA here is from genome assembly GCA_947624175.1 of uncultured Bacilli bacterium. Taxonomy (GTDB): domain Bacteria; phylum Bacillota_I; class Bacilli_A; order RF39; family UBA660; genus RUG591. Next base: position 4,851 of record CANQJD010000004.1, on the reverse strand, counting down.
ATTTGAAGGTAATTTTGGAGATATTAGTAAGATAAGAAATCGAGAAGATTTACCTGATAAGGCTTTAAGATATATTGAAAGAATTGAAGAATTTGTGAATGTTCCAATTGAATTTTTAGGAGTTGGAGCAGGACGTGAAGAAATGATACATGAAAAGAAATTAATAAAGAGAAGGTGAATATGAAAAAATTATTAGTAGTTTTAGGAATGGTGTTATTATTAACTGGATGTAGTCTTGGAGATTTATTTATAAGAGAAAATGAAAAAGTTGATTTATTAAGTGGTAAAGTTAATGTCGAAATGATAATTAAAGATTATGGAACTATTAAGTTAGAACTTGATGCTGATACGGCTCCAATTACGGTTACTAATTTTGTTAATTTAGTTAATGAAGGTTTTTATAATGGTTTAACTATTCATAGAGCTCAAAAGGATTTTGTTATTCAAGGAGGAGACCCTAATCATGATGGAACAGGAGGGTCTGGAAAAACCATTAAGGGAGAATTTGCAAGTAATGGTGTTGAAAACAATATAAGTCATGTAAGAGGGGTTATATCTATGGCAAGAAGTAATGACCCCAACAGTGCCACTAGTCAATTCTTTATAGTTCAAAAAGATGCAACCGAATCTTTAGATGGTAACTATGCGGGATTTGGACATGTAACTGAAGGAATGGAAGTTGTTGATAAGATAATGGATTCTGTAACTCCAATTGATAGTATGGGTTCAATTGATTTTCAAGAACAACCAGTAATTGAAAGTATAAAAGTTATTGAATAGATAACTTTTTATTTTTTAAAAAAATCATACTAATTTAATTTACAAATGAAGATAAAAATAGTAAAATAAATCCTAAGGATGTGATAGTATGCCAGAACTACCTGAAGTAGAAACTGTAAAAAATGTTTTAAAAAAAGATTTATTAAATTTAAAAATTAAAAAAGTAATTGTAACTTATAAAGATATGATTAAAACGGATTATGATGAGTTCATTAAAAATTTAGTTGATGAAGAAATCATTGATATTAAAAGATATGGTAAATGGTTAGTTTTTGAAACGACTAATTATGATTTAGTTAGTCATTTAAGAATGGAAGGAAAATATTATTATTCAGAGAAAGTTGAACCTCAAAAACATGAACATGTTGTCTTTGAACTTTCAAATGGTAAAGTTTTAAGATATAAAGATGTGAGAAAATTTGGTGTTATGTTTTTAGTTAAAAAAGATAGACTATTTATAGATACACCTTTAGCTAAATTAGGACTTGAACCATTTAATAAAGAGTTAACGAGTACTTATTTACTTGAAAAATTTAAAAATAAAAAATTACCTATTAAAGCGGTTTTATTAGACCAAGAAATAATGTCAGGACTTGGTAATATCTATGATGATGAAGTTTTATTTAAAAGTCGTATATCTCCTTTTAAAAAAGTAAATACTCTAACGAAAGAGGAATGTGAAGCAATTATTAAAAACTCGAAAGAAATCTTAAGTGAAGCTATTAAAATGGGAGGTACAACTATAAGAAGTTATACATCAAGTTTAGGAGTTGAAGGAAGTTATCAAGATAAGTTATTAGTTCATACTAAAAAAGAATGTATGGTTTGTAAAGGGAAAATTTTAGTTAAAAAAATAGCTGGCAGGAGTACTTATTACTGTCCTAAATGTCAAGGAGTTTTAGATGAGTAGATTAGTAGGACATATAACAAGAACCATTTTCAAATCTGAAAATGATTATTGTGTTTTAATTTTTAGAGTTAAAGAAAATGATATAGATCCTGACTATAATAATAAATCAATTACTATAACTGGTTATTTCTATGATATAGATGATTTAGATGAAATTAGTATAACAGGAGAATTTCAAAAACACCAAAGATATGGAGAACAGTTTAATGTTTCTAGTTATCAAAAAATAATCCCTGAAGATAAAAATAGTATAGTTGCCTTTTTATCAGGTGGAACTTTTAAAGGAATAGGAGAAGCTAAAGCTTTAAAAATTTATGAAAAACTAGGAGACGATGCCATTAATAAAATAAAACAAGATAGAAGTGTTTTAGATGATATTAAATCTTTAACTGAAAAGAATAAAGAAGTTATAGTTAATAAACTTTTAGAATTAGACCAAAGTACTGATACTCTTATAAGTTTAACTGATTTAGGTTTTTCTTCAAGTGATTCCGTGATGATTTATAAAAATTATAAAGAAAAAACTGTTGATGTTGTAAATCAAGATGTTTATAGTTTGTTTTATGATATAGAAAAGATAAGTTTTCAAAAGATAGATAAAATTGCTTTAAAAAATAATTTTAAAAAAAGTGATGAGAGAAGAATTAAAGCTGGAATTGTCTATGCTATGCAAACTTTAGGTGCTGAACGAGGAGATACTTATTTTTATAAAGAAGAAATATTTCAAACTTTAAAAATAGTTATTAACTATGAACCTGATTATGAAGAATTTGAAAATTATTTAGAAGAATTAGTTAATAATTTACAAATAGTTAATTTAGATAATAAATATCAATTAATTAATTATTATGAAGCTGATAATAATATAGTTAAAAGATTAACTTATTTGAATAATAAAGAAGATATCTATTGTAAAAAAGATTTAGATAAAAAGATAAGGGAATTTGAAGAAGAAAATGGAATTACTTATGATGATATTCAAAAAGATGCAATTAAAAAAGCTTTTTTAAAAAATTTTTTAATTATAACTGGTGGACCAGGAACAGGGAAAACCACGATTATTAAATCGATTGTTAGTTTATATAAAGATATTTATAATAAAAAATATTCTGATATTGATGATTCAGTTGTCTTACTTGCTCCAACTGGTCGGGCTAGTAAAAGGATTATGGAAGCAACTTTATATAAAGCCAGTACGATTCATAGATTTTTAAAATGGAATAAAGATACTAATAAGTTTCAAGTTAATGAACATAATAAAAGTGATGCTAAATTAGTTATTATAGATGAGGTTAGTATGTTAGATACACTGCTTTTTAGTTCTCTTTTAAATGGTTTAAAGTATGATACAAGAATAATCTTAGTTGGAGATGCTAACCAACTTCCAAGTGTTTCACCTGGTGAAGTTTTAAAAGATTTAGTTAAATCCGAAGTATTTGAAGTAATAGAACTTAAAAATTTATATCGTCAAGCTGGAGAATCAAATATAGTTAATCTTGCTTATGATGTTAATAATGGTGAAGTTAATTATTCTTTATTTAATAAAGACTCTGATTTATTCTTTTATAAGGCTGATAGTATGGATTTAAAAGATAAATTAACAACAATTATGAAAAATTTTAAAAATAAAGATTATCATGATTATCAAGTTATGGCACCTATGTATAAAACTTTAAATGGAATAGATAATTTAAATAAAATGTTACAAAACTTATTTAATCCTAAAAGTTCTAATAAAAATGAAATAGTAATATATGATGTTACATATAGAGTAGGAGATAAAGTTTTACAATTAATGAATATGCCTGATGATAATATCTATAATGGTGATATTGGGATAATTATGGAAATAGATAACTTAAAAAAAGAAGTTTTAATTGATTTTGATGGTAACTTAGTAACTTTTAATAAATCTAATTTTATGAACTTTACTTTAGGTTATGCTATTAGTATTCATAAGTCTCAAGGAAGTGAATTTAAAACGGTTATTATACCAGTTTTAAAAGAATATGGCAGAATGTTATATCGCAAATTATTATATACAGGAGTTACGAGAAGTAAACAAGAATTAATTTTAATAGGAGAAGCGGAAGCTTTTCAAAAAGGAGTTTTAAGTAATAGAGAAGATTCAAGAAAGACAGATTTATGTGAAAAAATAAAAAAACGTTATTCCTAGTATAAAATTCTAAAAAATCACCATACTATTTATGGTACCTAGTGGTACTAAATCATATTTTTAGTAGGTGATAAAATGAAAAGTATGAAAAAAGGAATGGTTGTAGGACTAGCATCTGCTGCCATGGTTGGAGCAGGATTATTAATTTATAATTTTGTCCTTAGTCCAAGAACAAAAAGAGATATGATGTCTTTAGAAGAAGACATGTGTGAAGACTTTGAAAATATGATTTAACAAAAATAGAAAGATTTAGTCTTTCTATTTTTTGGTAAAACTTAAAACTTTTGGATTATCTACTATAATAGGTAAATTAGTATTTTTATTAGAATTTATTTTATTATCTTTAGGTTTATAATTATAACCTAATTCCTTTTTTAATTCTTTAATCTTTTTAAAATCAATTATTTTTTGATGTTTAGTATATAAATATTCTTCTCTTAAAAAAGCATCTTTATTAACATAAGAAAGTAATAGATTAATATCATATATATTATCACTTAAAATAGAACCAATTAAATATAAATGACTAAGTATAAAAACATCTAATAGAGTTATAAATAATTTTAAAAGAATAGAATTAAATTTAATATAACTTAGTATTGTTAATAAAATATCAGATATAATTAAAGTTGAAGTTAATAATTTTTGTTTTGATAAAGAATTTTTAAGTTTAGTATAAATATTTTTTTCACTTGTTAAATAATCTATTAAAGTATCTCGATTAGTTTTAGTATAAGGAAAAGATTTTTTTAAACCATCATTATAAGTAATTGTAATATTATTATCTTTAATTTTAAAATCTATGATAAATTTATTCATGGTATCACCGTTTTTTCTCTCTATTATACGAACTTTATTTATTTTTGTCAAATACCTTATGGCAATCGCTTAAAAAATTTTAAATAAATTATGATATAACCCGACTTCCGTAGATAATTAGATATAAAAAACACTGCAAACCTTTATAGTAAAAGGGAATGCAGTG
>CANQJD010000003.1 GCA_947624175.1 uncultured Bacilli bacterium | reverse complement strand
GCTTGTCATAAAAGAAGATATGAAAGCTATAACTTTAAATAATGAAGTACCAAAGAGTGATGAAGAGGGATTAAAGAATAGTCCAAACACTTTTACAATTGAAAATCAAGGAGGAGTTACAGCCAAATATCGAGTAAGTTTAATCGACAGTACAGTTGCTAGTACAATGAGTAATTTAGATATAAGATATCGGGTAAAAAGAACTAGAAGTACAGGAGAAGAAACGGGAGAAGTTAAGAGTTTAAGTGCAGATGGAGTATTTGATGAAGGGATAATAGCTCCAAGTGAAGAGATAAGTTTTGAACTAGTAATATGGATAAATTATGATGCAAATCCAAATGGATTAACATATAGTAAAGTATTAAGCTTAGAAGGATTACAAGCAGATACACTTGATATAAGTGGAGCAAATCCACCAGAGATGCTTCCTAACATGATACCAGTTTATTATGATAAGATAAGTGAAACAGAAGGAGTATGGAGAAAAGCAGATATAACAAATAGAGATCAAAGTCATAAATGGTATGATTATAATGATTATATGTGGGCCAATGCAGTAACGGTTAAAGAGTCAAATGGAACTTTAAATGATGATGGAAGTATGACCTTTGATGGAGTAGATGATTATTATGATTTAGGATATGAAAACTATAAATTTGGAAATGCTATTTCTTTAGTTATTAGAGTTAAGATTATTGAAGAAGATAAAACTCAGGAATTTTTTGGCAATTGGGAAAGTGCTGGAGGTGGATTTGCATATAATAAAGATAAAAGTTTTTACTTTTGTGAATATATAGAAGAAAATGGTTATGTTGGTGCTGTTAGTCAGTCAATGTATAATTATAATGAATGGTATACTTTGGTTGGAACATATGATAATGAATATATTAGATTATATATAGATGGTGTTGAAGTAGCAAAATCACAAAAAGTAGTTGGAAATATAAAATCATCCATTCCATCTATAATATTAGGAGGAAATCCAAATCCATCAAGTGATTTAGAAGAAATAGTAAACATAGGTAATCCATCAAAATCTACAATAAGTGATGCTTTTATATATGATGATGCTTTAACTAGTGATGAAGTATCAAAATACTTTAGTGGTGAAATAACAGATTACCCAAAAGATAATTTATTAGTTGCTAAAACAGAATTTAATGAACTAGATACAAGACAAAAATATTTAGAAGCAAATGCAGGAACAGAAGTTAAAATGGATGATATATCAAGTATGTGGGTCTGGATACCAAGATATAAATATACAATATTTAATGGTAATAATGAGACAGTAAATGAACAGATGATAAATGTTCAGTTTGAACATGGAATAAATAGTACTGGAACTGTTAGTTGTCATGATGTAATATTAACGGCTGATGATTCAGCCTCAAGTGAAGTATGTACAGATGAAACAAATAATGGTATAAAAAATGGAGTAAGTACTTATACACATCCGGCCTTTACATTTGGTGAAGATGAATTAGTAGGATTTTGGTTTGCTAAATTTGCAATGTCAACAGATGATAGTAATTGTTTGAGTAATCAAAGTGCAAGTTGTAATAATACTAATATGAATATATTAGTAAAACCAAGTGTTACTAGTTTGAGATATCAAGATATATCAAATATGTTTGTTAATATAAGAAGAATGGAATTAGATAATAATATACATGGTTTTAATCAGAGTACAAATGCTAATTCTGTTAGTTTAACAGGAGAAATAACTAATGATTCAAATAATTATGATATTCATATGGAAAAGAATATGGAATGGGGAGCTGTTGCCTATTTAACAATGTCAAAGTATGGAAAATATGGAAATAGTTTATATAAAGATGCTTATAAAGAAGTATATAAAAATAATTATAATGATAATGGAACATTTAAAACTGGATATTCTGGAACATTACCAAATATAACTGCTGGAATAACGGGAGTTCCATATAATAATTTAACACTTGGAACTGATGGTCAAGGATATCTTGGAGCTGGAGCATCAACTACTGGAACAATATATGGAATATATGATATGTCAGGTGGAGGGCATCAGATTGTAATGGGAAATGCAGTAACTAAAGAAGGAGAATTTAATGTTGATTATGCAAGAAATTGGACTTCAGAAAATATACCATTAGATAAGTATTATGATAAATATTCTTATAATACTGAAAGGGATACCAAAGATAGTATTTCTCGTTCTAAATTAGGAGATGCAATAAAAGAAATAAAGAAGAAAATAGACAATGGTTCTGATAATGCTTGGTTTAATGACGTTCATCATTTATCGAGAAGTTTTGTAGTAAGAGGTGGAAATGTCCCAGATGGTATAGGTGTTGGTATTTTCTATTCAGGAGAAGGAGATGCCGGTTTTACAACTGGAGGTAGTACATATTTAAGCCCATCTACAATTACAAGACCAGTTCTTGCAATAACTCGAGATTTTCCATGGAAAGATAATTAATATTTGACTAATTAGATAATAACTTATATAATAAAAGCATTTTGGGAGGTTTATATGATAAATGAATTTGAATTATTTAAAAAAATGCTTTTAAATGGAGAAATATCAGGAAGAGATTTAGGTAATATATTTATTAATAATAAATTTAAGGAAGAAGAGATAGTTGATTTGTTATTTAGTTCTAATAGTATAAAATATTTAGCTTATATGTATCCTATTTTATATTCTAAATATCAAGATAAATATAACAAATTAATTGAAAATTATCCTCATAAAATAGAATTAATTCTGGCAATCTATGAAATAGATAATGTTAATTTTCCAATTACTAAATATTTAGATTTAATAATTAAAGAAGGAACGGATGAAGATAACTATAAACTTGCTAATTTAATAGTAGCTTCTAATATTTCAATAGATATAGTTAATAAAACATTAGAACAAATCTTTGAAATGCATAAAGATATATATGAGAGATTTAAGTTTCAAATATTAATTAAAGAATTTAAAAATAAAGATATTAAAGAATTTGTAGATATTTTAGTAGAAAAGAATCTTTTATCGTACTTTATTAGTCATTTAGAAATAGAAAATTATAAAGATTTAGAAATGTTATATTATTTTCTTAAAGATAATAATTTAGATGATAATATAAAAATACGACTTAGAAATAAATTTATAGAATTTAAAAAATTAGATAGTAAAGGCTATTTTCCTTTAAAAAGAATATGTATGGAAATTGGGCTAATTGAATTTATAAATGTTTTAGGAGATAGTTTGAATATATTAGAAATCTTAAAGAAGATGATTTTTAAAATTATGTGTAATAATTATTTAGATAATGAATTAATATTAAGAGTTTATTATGACTATTTTGACGGGAATATTCCTTTCGATAAAGAAAAAGATTTAGATACTGAATATAAGAATTTAATTAATATGGATACTAAAGTAGAGAATGGAAAAAATAAAGTTTATCAAAAAGTTTCTAATAAATTATGGAGAAAATTATTGACTTAGAAAAAATAAGTTGTATAATAATTAATATATTTAAAGTGTTGATGTGGAGAAGTATTACAAATCAATAACTTAAAGAGACCTAATGGTTGGTGGAAATTAGGAGTTATCTTGTAAGAATAACACCACGGAGTATATTTTTGAAATTAGTAGGAAATATCGGTTAGAAGACCGTTATCAAAGAGAGATATCAAGCATTGATAAAAAGAGTGGTACCGTGAATGCGCCTCTTTATATTAATGCTTTTTATTTATAGAAGGAGGAAAATTATGTTAATTGATGTTGTGGATATTTATAAGGATTTAGATAAGTATCTTGATAAGGAAGTAAAATTACAAGGATGGGTTAGAAATCATCGGAAGCAAAAAGAATTTGGTTTTATTGATTTTTCAGATGGAACTTGTTTTAAAAATGTGCAACTTGTTTATGATAATTCTTTAAGTAAATTTAATGAGATTACCAAAATTAAAGTAGGTTCTAGTATTGAAGTAGTTGGAACTGTTATTAAGTCCCTAGGAGCAGGTCAAGAATTTGAAGTAAAAGTTTCTGATTTAACTTTGATGGGAGATTGTCCTGATGATTATCCAATTCAGCCAAAAAGACATACAAGAGAATTTTTAAGAGAACAAGCCTATTTAAGACCTAGAACTAACTTATTCAATGCAGTTTTTAGAGTAAGAAGTATTGCAGCTCATGCTATTCATACTTACTTTCAGGATAGAGGCTATGTTTATTTTCATGCTCCTTTAATTACAGCTAGTGACTGTGAAGGAGCAGGTCAAATGTTTCAAGTTACAACTCTTGATTTAGATAGAGTGGCTAAAAGTGGCAGTGTTGATTATTCGAAAGATTTCTTTGGTAAAAGTGCAGCTTTAACCGTATCTGGACAACTTGAAGCCGAAACCTATGCAATGGCTTATAAAAAAGTTTATACTTTTGGACCAACTTTTAGGGCTGAAAACTCTAATACCAAAACCCATGCAAGTGAATTTTGGATGATTGAACCTGAAATTGCTTTCTGTGATTTATCAGGAGTTATGGATATTGAAGAAGATATGCTAAAATTTATCGTTAGTTATGTCTTAGAACATGCTAAAGATGAGATGGAATTCTTTGATAAATTTGTTGAAAAAGGATTAATTGATAAATTACAAAAACTTGTTAATAGTAAATTTACAAGAATTTCTCATCATGATGTAATAACAATTCTAAAAGAAGCCAAAGTTAAATGGGAATTTGAACCAGAATATGGTGGAGATATTGCTAAAGAACATGAAAAATATATAACCGAATATTTTAATGGACCAGTCTTTATAACGGATTGGCCTAAAGATATTAAAGCCTTTTATATGAAGTTAAACTCTGATAATGAAACGGTTGCAGCCGTTGATTTGGAAGTACCTGGAGCTGGTGAACTTATCGGAGGTTCTGAAAGAGAAGCCGATTATGATAAGTTAGTTAAAAGAATGAAAGAGATGGGAGTTCCTGAAGAAGGTATGGAATGGTATTTAAACTTAAGAAAGTTTGGAGGATGTTATCATTCAGGATTTGGAATGGGATTTGAACGATTATTAATTTATTTAACTGGGGTTGAAAATATAAGAGATGTTATTCCTTATCCAAGAACTCCAGGAAATTGCGATTTTTAAAATAGCCAAACGGCTATTTTTTTAAGTTTTTAATATCAATATTTAATACTTGATTTGTTTTTAAAATTGTAAAGACAAATAGTAAGACTATAAAGATTAAGAAGATAATAACAAAGATAAAATTATTTAAATATAAGAAGAAATCATATAAACCATGTAAAATGACTGGAACAATTATACTTAATCTGATATATAATTTCTTTTTTTGAGGGTAATATTTACTTAAAGTTAAGTAATAACCCATTATAGTTTGATAACTTGCATGAGCAGGAATCGCGGTTATTCCTCTAAATAAAGTCACAAAAAGATCATTATTAGGTATAGTATAAAGTAAATTCTCAAAACAAGCAAAACCTAAACCAACGAAAACAGCATATAAAATAATATCATAAAATTGGTCATAGTGAGGAGATTTATAAGAAATAAAATAAACCATTATCCATTTAAAAAGTTCTTCAATGAGTGCAACAGCCAAAAAAGTATATATAAATAAATTCAAAACACTTAAACTAGCAGTATCTTTAAAACTTGGAAATAAAGTAATTATTATTAAAGAATTAAAACCAACTAATAAACCAGAGGCAATCCCACTTAAAAATAATTTTCTAAGTAGTTTAGTTGGTTCTTTTACAGTATCTCTTTTATAATAAAATATACCTATTAAAACAATTGGTAAAATTGATAATATAATAATTAAATATTTCATATTCGCCTTCCTTATTTTAATATTAACATAAATTAAGTAATTAGTAAATTATTTTTCTTTTTGCATTTTTTTCGGTTATATTATATTGAGGGATAAAAATGCAAACAAGTGATGAATTAAATAATAACATATTTTTAGATATAAATGGTTATAAGTTAGATTTAGACCAAAGAAAAGCGATAGTATCTAGTGCTAAAAATAATTTAGTTGTAGCTGGGGCTGGAAGTGGTAAAACTTTAACCATAGTTGCTAAAATAAAATATTTAGTAGAAGTTAAAAAAGTTAATCCAAAAGAGATACTTTGTTTATCTTTCACTAATGAAGCAGTTAATAATTTAAAAGAAAGACTTAACTATGATATAGATGTATTTACTTTTCATAAACTAGCCTTAAATATCTTAAAAGATAATCATGTTTTTTATCAAATAGCATCTTCGGATTACTTAGAATATACTGTTTCAGAATATTTTGAAGGTTTCTTAGAAGATAATAAGTACTTAAAATATATAATTAATTATTTTAAATATTATATTAAAGATAAAGACTTAGATATTAAAATAATTAAAACAAAATATAATAAGTTATTTTCATCATATAAAAATTTAATTATCAAGTTTATTAATAAAATTAAATGTAATAATCAAACTATAACTGATTTTCATAACTATTTAAAAAGAAATAAATGGTTATTATCAAAATCTTTAAAAGAAAAAAATAAAGATTTCTTAATTATTATGTTTGAAATTTATCGTTTTTATTTAGAAGAGATTAATAGTTCATGTAAAATAGACTTTGATATGATGATTAGTTTAGCAAGTGAAGTTGTGAAAAAGAAAGGTATGAAAAGATATTATAAATATATTATTATTGATGAATATCAAGATATATCTTTAATTAGATATAATTTAATAAAAACTATTCAAAAAGAATTAGATAGTAATATCTTTGCCGTTGGTGATGATTTTCAATCTATTTATGCTTTTTCAGGTTCGACTTTAGAATTATTTATTAAATTTAAAAAATATTTTAAAGATAGTAAAATATTTTATTTAAAAAATACTTATCGAAATTCAAGAGAACTAATTAAGATAGCCAATTATTTTATCCATAAAAATCCTTATCAATTATCTAAAAAGTTAATATCTAGTAAAAGTATTAAGTTTCCAATTAAAATAATTTATTTTACAAGAAGTAATTATCAATATAAATTCTTTAATTTACTTGAATATATTTATAGTTTAGGAATAAGAGAATGTTTAATTTTGGGAAGATGTAATCATGATATAAATGTGGTTTTAAAAGATAAAGAGTTAGTTTATAAAGATATGAAGTTAAGATTTTTAACGGTTCATAGTTCTAAAGGATTAGAAAGTGAAGCGGTTATAGTCTTAAATTTAAGTGATGAATTATTAGGATTTCCTAATAAAATGGAAGATGATCCTTTAATTAATTTATGTTTTAAAAATAAAGATAAATATTTATATGCTGAAGAGAGAAGATTGTTTTATGTTGCTTTAACTAGAACTTTAAATTATGTTTTTCTAATGACTAATAAAAATCAGGAATCTATGTTTATAAAAGAAATAAAATATAGATGTGAAGTTTTAGATATATAATTTTATAAAAATTATTGACAATCTAAAAATCATGGTTTATGATAGTAAATCGTATTGGAGGATTACAAGATGGAAAAAGGAAAGTATGAAAGTGGTTTATATTTAGCATTAGCTGAAAATATATCAGGAATTGAAACGGATAGAATTAAACAAAGATTACCAATTGTTGTACATTATGTTGATGGAAAGTTAGTTGAGTTTTATACTGATAAAGAAGTATATAGAGGAGATAATTATTTAGATAGAGATTTTTTAGAAAGTAATTGTATGTTATATACTGATTCAAGAATTCCATTTGAGAGTTTATCAAGAGCTTATGTAATTAATCAAGTTAACTTTCAACCTAATATTGTAACAAGTGAAATAATTCCTGATATTGAAAAACTGGCTGAATTAACGAAAGAAGTTAAAGATAGTCAAGTAAAAACTTTAAGAAAATAGAAAATATAGGTAAATTTTGCTATATTTTTACATATAATTAGGAGAATTTGTTAAAAAATCGTTGACTTTTAAGGATAAATTAGATATAATCTATGTCGGTACATTGATTCCCGGATTGTTTCATAGTGGGAACATGAAACAGAAAGATAGGAGATAAAAATGAAAAGTTATATGCAAAAGAAAGAAGATATCGTTCGGACATGGTATTTAATTGATGCTGAAGGAGAATCTTTAGGTCGAGTAGCAACTAAGGCTGCTCATATTTTAAGAGGTAAACATAAAGTAACTTATACACCTCATGTTGATTGTGGTGATTATGTTATTATTGTGAATGCCAAGAAAGTTAATTTAACTGGTAATAAGTTAAATGATAAGATGTATTATAATCACTCTATGTATCCAGGTGGATTAAGAGAAAGAACAGCTAAAGAAATGAGAGAAAATTACCCAGAAGAAATGCTTGAAAGAGCAATTAAAGGAATGCTTCCTCATAATCGTTTAGGAAGAGCTATGGGTAAGAAGTTATTTGTATATGCTGATGAAACTCATCCACATGCAGCACAAAAACCAGTTCAAATTGAGGTTAAATAGGGAGGATTATAGAGATGGCAAAAGTTTATCAAGCAACCGGAAAAAGAAAAGGAAGTGTTGCTAAAGTTACATTAACAAGTGGTAAAGGTAAAATTACTGTAAATGGTAGAGATGTTCGTGAATATTTTCCATTTGAAACCCTTGTTATGGATTTAGAACAACCACTTGTATTAACAAATACTAAAGGGTTATTCGATATTGAAGCAAAAGTATTTGGTGGTGGATTTAGAGGTCAATCAGGAGCTATTCGTTTAGGAATTACGAAAGCCTTACTTGAATATGATTCAACAACTAGTCCTGATAGTGAAAATAGTTTAAGAAGACCATTAAAAGTAAACGGAATGATTACTCGTGATGCAAGAGTTAAAGAACGTAAGAAATATGGTCTTAAGAAAGCTAGACGTGCACCACAATTTAGTAAACGTTAGAAAGTTAAAGTCCATTTGGACTTTTTCTTATTGTATTAAATTAAAAAAAGTGTTATCATTAATATGGTGGTAAAATGAAAAAGACAGATAATAAGAAAAATAAAAGTTATAAAGAAAAAAGAATTGAAGAAAAAAATAAATTAAAAAAAGAAAAGAAAGAAATAAAAGATTATACAAAGTTAAAAAGAATTGCTAAAGTAGTAATGATAATATGTGCTGTAATCATTGTATTTGAAGTTATTGCTATGTTACTTATGAATACTAAAAAAGAAAATGAATTAACTTATATAGATACTTTAAATAGTATTGAAAATATCGATAATGAATATTACTTAGCAGCAGGTTCTAGTAACTTTAAACATAGTAATTATAATACTCCTTTTACTTATGAATATGAAGATGGTATTCAAGAGGGTAAAATAAATAGAGTTTATGCTGAACAAGCTAAATTAGTTAAATATGATAATGAAATGAATATTGTTTTTGAAAAGACATTCAAGACAGATTATGATTCTGTTTATTATGATGCAAAAGCCAATAAGGATTTTATAGTTGCAGTTGGAAGTTATGTTTATGATAAGAGTCAGTTAAGTATTAATACAAGAGATGGCTTGATTGTTAAATATGATTTAGATGGTAATATGATTTGGAGTAAGAATTACCAAGTATTAGGAGATACAGAGTTTAAGAGTGTTATTATCGTCGAGGATGGAATTATTGCGGTTGGTCAAAGTATCTATGAAAATATGCAAATAGGTAATCATCCAACTGGTGGTGGTATTATTGTTAAGTATGATTTTGATGGAAATGAAATATGGCATAATAACTTCGGTGGTAATAAATCAGGAATTTTTGAAGAGATAGTACCAGTAGATGATGGGTATATTGTTTGTGGCAAAGATGCTCTTAATTATGGACTTTTAATTAAATATAAACTAAATGGAGATATGGAATGGAAAAATAATTATGAGTTTACTGATACTTATGGAATGTATGATTTAGAAGTCCGTGATGATAAAATTTATATAGCAAGTGGAGTTAATACAAGTAATGAAAAAGATGAAGAAGGAAATTTAATTTATCAATATGATGCTGGTATAATTATCTTTGATATGAAAGGTGATTTGGTAGATACTTATTCAATAGGTGGTAGCAGTGATGATAGATTTAATTCCTTAATGTTACTTGATGACAAGATTATAGCTGTTGGTTATACTAATTCGAAAGATATTAAGATTAAAGATTTAGATTATAAAGAAAATATGAGTGAAGGAATAATTGTTACTTTTGACTATGATGGAAAAGTTTTAGATACCAAAGCCTATAGTGGTGATAAAAATGATATTTTAACCGATATTGATTTTGCAATCCCAGGAACAGCTGATGAAATAAATGGTACTAAACCTTATATAGTAAGTGGTTATAGTAATTCAAAACATGGATTATTTAAAGGTAATAATAAAGATTACTATGGAAAAATATTAGAATATAATGAAAAGTTAGAACTAGTTAATGAAAAATAGTTCTTTTTTTCACAAAAAATTCATTTTATTAATAGGCAAAATGTGATATGATAGTAATATAATTTATTAAGGAGAAATTTAATGAAAAATAAGTTAAAAAATATTAAATCAACATTAAAAAAATATACAAATTTTGTTGATAAAAAAAATAAATTTAATTTAATGGAAGTTGTTTGTTTAATGATAATTACCTCGATTTTTGGAATGTTTGTTGGTGGAATTCTAATGTATCGGAAAGGTGCATTAAATGTTGGAATTAAAAAGGAATTAAATGAATTTGTTGAAACTTATACAGAGATATTAAATGATTATTATAAAGATGTTTCAGAAGAAGGATTACTTGAAGCTGGAATAAATGGAATGGTTAATTTTTTAGGAGACCCTTATTCTGTTTATATGGATGAAGAAGCAAGTACAGCCTTCCTTGAAAAAGTTATGGGGGAATATGTTGGAATTGGAACTGAAATAGCTGATTATGGTGACGGCAAAATAGAATTTCAAAATGTTAATCAAGATGGACCAGCCTATAAAGCCGGGATTAGAGATAAAGACTTATTAAAAAAGGTTGATGATAAAGATATCAAAGATATGTCTTTAACTGATATTTCAAATATTGTTAAGGGAAAAGAAGGTACAACTGTTAAAATTACGGTTTTAAGAGATGAAAAAGAAATGTCCTTTAAAGTAAAAAGAGAAAATATTGATATTCAATCTGTTACAAAAGAATTAATTGAATATAATGATAAAAAGATAGGCTATTTAGTTATGGATATTTTTGCTGCTAATACATCTAAACAGTTTGAAACAGCCTTAAAAGAGCTAGAAAAAGAGAAAATTGATTCTTTAATAATTGATGTTAGAAGTAATAGTGGGGGTTATTTAACAGCTGCTAATGAAATAATTTCAATGTTTACTAAAAAAGGTGATGTTATTTACGAATTAAAAACCAAGGAAAAAATTGAGAAAATTCTTGATAAAACTGAAACCAAACGTGAATATCCAGTTGCTATTTTAGTTAATGGAGGATCTGCTTCTGCTAGTGAAGTTACAACGGCAGCTTTAAAAGAAAGTTATGGTGCAATTGTAGTTGGAACTACTACTTATGGTAAAGGAAAAGTTCAAAAAACACAAGAATTATCAAGTGGGGCTAGTATTAAATATACTTTCCAAGAATGGTTAACTCCAAAAGGAAATTCGATTGATGGAGAAGGAATTAAACCAGATTATGAAGTAGAATTTAAGGCTAGTGATACTGAAAATAAATATGATAGTCAATTACAAAAAGCACTTGATGTACTTGCGGAAGGAGAAAAATAATGAAAAGAAATTTAATTAGTATTTTAATAACTTTATTAATTGCTTTAGTTTTATATTACTTTATGTTACCACCTATAAATCTTTCAGATATAACTTTTTGGGTCTTTGTAATTATAATTTTAGCTATTTATATTACAATAAGTGCTTTTAATAGTGTAGGAACTACAATATTTAGAAAGAGTAGGGGAATATCAATTTTAAGTTATGGAAAATTAACTTTAGTAATTCCTGCGATTATTGTTTTAATTATTTTAATTAATATTTTCTGTTCACCTCTTTTCAATGCTAGTTCTTATGCTAATCGGATTAAAGTTGATGAAACCAAAGATTTTGCAACTGATGTTCCAGCCGTTGACTTTAATGCTATTCCCCTTCTTGATAAAGAAAGTAGTAGGAAGTTAGGAGATAGAACCATGGGAGCTATGACTGATTTAGTTAGCCAATTCTATGTTTCAGACTTATATACTCAAATTAATTATAATAATGAAATTGTCAGGGTAACACCTCTTGAATATGCTGATATAATAAAATATTTCACGAATCGTAAGGAAGGTGTTAAAGGATATATTACAGTTAATTCCGTTAATGGTGAATCTAAATTAGTTAGATTAGATAAAGGTATGAAATATATGCCATCAGCTATGTTTTTTGAAAACTTAAATCGAAAGTTAAGATTAAGTTATCCAACGAAAATTCTTGGAGAAAAGAATTTTGAAATTGATAATGAAGGTAATCCTTATTGGATAGTTGAAACTTTAGCCTATAAGGGAGTAGGTTTAAAGAAAGAAGTTTCAGGCGTTATCGTTTTAGACCCAATTACAGGTGATAGTAAATGGTATAAAGTTGGAGATGTTCCAACTTGGATAGACCATGTCTATGATGCTAATTTAATAATTGAACAGTTTGATAATTGGGGAGAATATAAAAATGGTTTCTTTAATTCTATCTTTGGTCAAAAAGGAGTAGTTAATACAACCGATGGATATAACTATTTAACGATGAATGATGATGTTTATCTTTATACAGGTGTAACTTCTGTTTCATCAGATGAATCAAATTTAGGATTTATTTTAACCAATATGAGGACTAAAGAAACTCATTTCTATAGTGTTCCTGGAGCTGAAGAATATTCAGCTATGGCTAGTGCTGAAGGAGTTGTTCAAGATAAAAAATATCGTTCTACTTTCCCACTTTTAATTAATCTTAATAATAAACCAACATATCTTTTATCTTTAAAAGATAATGCTGGACTTGTTAAAATGTATGCTTTTGTAGATGTTTCAGATTATCAAAAAGTAGTAACAAGTGATGCTTCCCTAGGAATAGAAGAAGCTGCAAGAATTTATTTAAGTGATAATTCGGGAAGTAATAAAGATTTAGCAAGTCTTGATATTACAATTAAAGAGATTAATACAGCTGTTATAGATGGAATAACTTATTATTATTTAATTGATACGAATGACAATAGATATTCAGTTAGTATTAAAGTTAATAAAGAATTATTACCATTTATAAGAGTAAATCAAAAATATAATGTTAAATATTATGAAAGTAATAACATTCGAGTTGTAACTGAAATAAAATAAACAGGAGGTAATATGCCATCAACTGTAACACATGCATATATTGCTAAAGATGTTTATAAAAAGTTAGATAAAAAAATAACTAGGAAGATAACTAATGAAAATTATAATGAATTATTAATGTTTTCATCAGGTTTTGATATTTTATATTTCTATAAAATTTTATCTATAAAGCCTTATAATACTGTAACTAAGTTAGGAGCAACAGCTCATCACTCTAAAACTAATGAATTTTTGATTAATTTAACTAATCAAATTAAGGAGACTAAAAATATCTCACAATTCATGTATTTAATGGGCTTGCTTACTCATTATGCTGCAGATTCAACTATTCATCCTTATATTAATTATAAGGCTAAAACAATTACTAAAAAACATTTTACGATGAGAGATGCTCATTTTCAAATTGAAACATATTTAGATAATTACTTTATAAAAAATCGTGAAAATATCGATTATAAAAAATATAAAATATATGAGGAATTATTTAAAGTAGAAAGAAATGAAGATATTGTAAACTTATTAAATAAAGCATTTAAAGAAGTATTTCAAGAAGATAATATTGGAGAATACTTTTATAAAGCAATTTCTGATATGAAAAATTTCTTTCATTTTTTAAGATATGACCCAACAGGTTTAAAAAGAAAATTTTATAATTTTGCTAATATTTTTGCTTCTCGCTTATTTCGAGATGTAAGATACTTATCTTATAATTTTCCACTTGATAATGATAACTTTTACTTAAATTTAGAACATGCAGAATGGTTTAATTTAAAAAATGCAAATTCTAAAAGTAAGAAATCTTTTTTAGAGTTATATGATGAAGTTATAGATAAGGCTTCTAATATAATAGAAAAAACTTATGAATATATTTTTGAAGATAAAAAGGTTGATTTAGAAAAATTATTTGAAAATAAATCATATGGTGATGGAATACCATTAAATTAGCCTATACAAAGTTAGATGTTTTTAATACCTTATTAATAGAGGTATTTAGAGATGTCTAATTTTATTTTTACATTAAATCCAATTATTCAAGCTTTAATAGCAACCATTTTTACTTGGGGAGTTACAGCTCTTGGGGCGGCTTTAGTTTTTATGTTCAAAAAAGTTCATAAGAATTTATTAGATGGTATGTTAGGAATTGCAGCCGGAGTAATGGTAGCCGCTTCATTTTGGTCTTTGCTTTCACCTTCGATTACAATGGCTGAGAATTTACATATGAATACAATGCTAGTTGTTTCAATAGGTTTTTTAGCCGGAGGATTATTACTTTTTATTGGCGATAAAGTCATGAAAAGTATAGAAAAAAGAGGTAATCATTCAACTAATAAACGTGTTTTAATGTTAATAACTTCTATCACTCTTCATAATATTCCAGAGGGACTAGCAGTAGGGGTTGCCTTTGGTTCAACTTTATATGGTTTAGATGGTGCAACTTTAATGTCGGCTTGGACTTTGGCACTCGGCATTGGTATTCAAAATTTTCCCGAAGGAACAGCTGTTAGTGTTCCCTTAAGAAGGGAAGGAGTATCTAGAAAAATGTCTTTCTTTATTGGTCAATTAAGTGGAATAGTTGAACCAATTGCAGGAGTTATCGGAGCCTTATTAGTATTAAAAATTCGAGTAATCTTACCATTCCTTTTAGCATTTGCAGCTGGAGCTATGATTTATGTTGTAACGGAAGAATTAATACCTGAAAGTCAAACTAATGAAAGTAAAGATGTAATGGCCATGTGCTGCCTTGTTGGCTTTACAATAATGATGGTTTTAGATGTTTTATTAGGTTAGAAACTAGATATTAGTTTCTTTTTAAATTATCTAATAGATTGTTGCATATATTAATAGTGATATAGTTATACTTAAATAATATTAAAATAATACAAAAAGTATTGACAAATAATGTAATAATGTGTTAGTATAATATTACTTAATTGAGTGAAAAACTTAATTTGTATTTTCATACTCTTTTGAGTAATATAGTATATACAATAGGTTAACTATATTTTATGAATGAATAGGGTGTAAATTTTCTTCTTGCACTAACGCTTATTTTAATAAGTCCGAGTAACCTTATGGTGAAAGTATACATGTAGGACTGGGAGACTACTTCATTCATGATACCCACACAATATAGTGTGGGTTATTTTTTTGAGGTGGTTTATGGCAAGCAAAAGATTTGAGAAAAAAGTTGGATATATAAATGAAGATATAATAGAAAAATATAATTTATATGAATATGCAAAGAAGCCTATAGTTCGTTCATTAGATTTGTATGCACATATAGAAAAACATAAAAACGATTTTAAAAGTAAAGAAAGTTATGATTTCTCTATTGAAAATATTGATAATATAATATTGGAACCAGATTTTGTTTATTATGAAAAAGATAGAAAAAGTTTAATGTATTTTAAAAAATTATACGAAAATGTTTGCGTTGTTGTAAAATTAAAATTAAGAGAAAATAAAAATTCTTATGTTGCCTCTATGTATCCTATAAGTGAACAAAAACTTCAAAAAATTATTGAAAAAAGTTATATGAAAGTTAATTAAAAATACTAAATTCAATGAAATTATTTGATTTAATTCATTGAATTTTTTTAAAATCATATTGTTTATATATATGACATATGTTATACTTAATTTATAAAGGTAGATGCTTATGAAATTTATTAAGAAAAATTGGTTAACAATAATATTTTTATTCTTTGGTTTATTTTTAGTTCTAAGAGTAGCAATAGATATTAATAATGGAATTCAAAATGAAGATAAAAGTTTAAATACTGCTTGTTCGTATGCATTTAATAATTCTAATATTTCTTCATCATCAGAATTATATAATGATTGTTTGAAATTTAAGAATGGAACGTATGATTATTATTCAGATAATTTTCATTATAAATTAGATATAGCATACTCAAGTTTACTAGTCGCATGTTATATATTTGGACTTGTATTATTTATTATCTCTTTAAAAGAAATTAGTAGTATTTTTAAAAATCGAACAGCCCTTTTAATGTTAAAAAGAGAAAACTATAAAGATTTTCTAAAAAGAATATTTAAAAGTGTTTTTAAACCAGCTTGGTTTTGGCCTTTAATTATGCTTTTAATTTTTATAGTTTGTTTAATTGGTTCAGATTTTAATTA
This sequence comes from uncultured Bacilli bacterium, assembly GCA_947624175.1. Classification (GTDB taxonomy): domain Bacteria; phylum Bacillota_I; class Bacilli_A; order RF39; family UBA660; genus RUG591. The sequence goes on along the minus strand of CANQJD010000003.1, from coordinate 34,601 downwards.
TAAGCCAAATACAAATTCTCTTTATGCATCACCTGTACTCTTTATTATTTTAAATATTATAAGTGTTTTTCTATATTCTATAACTTATTTAAATTTAGGTTTAATAGTTGTAAGACATCAACACAATTACTATTTAGCTGTAATAGAATCGTTTCTTTTAGTTATTGCTATTGAAATATTTTTAGAAGTTGTACCTGGTTTTATAATTTGGCAACAATTATACAAAGCAACTGGTAAAGATATGTATAATAGTCAATTATTTAAAATTTTAGAAGTATTTAGAATAAATTTAGATTCAGGAGTTTTAGTTTACTTTATTTATGTTATATCTTTAGTACTTATAACTGGTTTTATTGTTTATTTATGTTATCGTAATAAAGAAAAATTAATAATTGCATGTGAAAAAAATAATTAGGAGGAGAATATGCGAATAGAAGTTAAAAATGTATCAAAAAGTTTTAAAGATATTTGTAGGTAATGTTACAAATTAAAAAAATATATGTGCATCAAACTAATTGAAAAAGAGTCATTTTTCTAATGAAACGAATTTTTATTAGTGAGTTTTATTAATTTTTTAAAAAATCATATTGTTTATATATATGACATATGCTATACTTAATTTATAAGGTAGATGCTTATGAAATTTATTAAGAAAAATTGGTTAACAATATTATGTTTACTCTTTGGTTTACTTTTAGTTGCAAAAATAGCAATAGATGTTAATAATGGAATTAAAAATGAAAAAAGACTTTTAAATAATACGTGTGCAAGTGTATTTGACAATACAAATAAATATGCATCATCAGAATTATATGATGTTTGTATGGAAGTTAAAAATGGAACTTTTGATTATAATGCAGATGATTTTTATTATAAATTAGATATTATAGCCTATGGGGATTTACTATATGTATGTGAAATATTTGGACTTGTGTTATTTATTATCACTTTAAAAGAAATTAGTAGTATTTTAAAAAATCGAACAGCCCTTTTAATGTTAAAAAGAGAAAACTATAAAGATTTCCTAAAAAGAATATTTAAAAGTGTTTTTAAATCAGTTTGGTTTTGGCCCTTAATCATGCTTTTAATTTTTATAGTTTGTTTAATTGGTTCGGATTTTAATTATGAAGTTGCTAAAAATAGTTATATGTTTGAAAGTTTTGTTTATGCATCACCTATACTATTAATTATTACCAATCTTATAAGTGTTTTCTTATATTCCGTAACTTATTTAAATTTAGGTTTAATAGTTGTAAGATATCAACATAATTACTATTTAGCTGTGATAGAATCGTTTCTTTTAGTTATTGCTATAGAATTATTTTTAGAAATTGTCCCGGGTGGCATAATTTGGCAAAAGTTATATGATGCAACTGGCAAAAGTATGTATAATAATCAACTATTTAAAATATTAGAAGTATTTAGAATGAATTTAGAGCCAGGAGTCTTAGTTTACTTTATTTATGTTATCTCATTAGTACTTATAACAAGTTTCATTGTTTATTTATGTTATCGTAATAAAGAAAAATTAATAATTTCTTGTGAAAAAAATAATTAGGAGGAGAATATGCGAATAGAAGTTAAAAATGTATCTAAAAGTTTTAAAGATAATGTTATTTTAAGTGATGTTAATATGACCTTTGAAAGTGGTAAAATTTATGGTTTAGCCGGTCGGAATGGAAGTGGCAAAAGTGTTCTTTTAAAAATGCTATGTGGTTTATATGTTCCAACCAGTGGAGTAATACTTTATGATGGAGTAAAGATAAACCCTAACTTGGAAGTTCCTAAACATATTGCAGCTTTAATTGAAAAACCAGCCTTTTTTCCTAACTTAACTGGTTATGAAAACCTACAACTACTTGCTAATATTAAAAAAGAAATTGGTGATAAAGAAATTTTAGATACTTTAGAAAAAGTTAATTTAATAACTGAAAAAGATAAGAAATTTAGTAAATACTCTCTTGGTATGAAACAAAAATTAGGAATTGCTCAAGCCGTTATGGAAGATAGTCAAGTAATTATTCTTGATGAACCCTTTAATGGCATTGAAAATGATACTGTTTTAAAAATAAAATCTTATTTAAGAGAACTTGCTAATTCTGGAAAAACGATTATTCTATCTAGTCATATTAAAGATGATTTAGAAGAATTAAGTGATAAAATTTATTACTTTGATGCAGGTTTAGTTCATGAATAAATTAAATAATCTTCTAAATGAAAGTTTAGCTGTTTTTAAAAGTAAACATTTACTTATTATCTTAATCATATTACTAGCAAGTAGTCTTCCAACTTTAGCAGGTACTCCCATTAATCCTAATTTTCATAAATTATTTTATGATTTTTTAACTAGTTATAACTTCTTTTTTATAGGTATTATTTTAATAAGTGTTGTAATGATAAATACTTCTTTAAAAGATAGTATTTATATATTAAGATATAAAAACTATAAAGAGTTTTATAAATCTACTTTAAAAAGAATATTAATATTTCTAGGCTTAATTTTTACAATCAATCTTATCTTTAATACATTCTTTCTATTATTTAAAATTGGTTTTAAAATAGATACTTATTATCATGAAATCTATAATATAGATTTAGCTTTATATAATATCTTTTTTCTAATTAGAGAAGTTATAATTCTTTATTTAATTACTAAGTTATTCTTTAATCTATTTAACATTATGAATAAAAATCTAGCCTTTTTTATATCTTTAATCTTTATTCTCTTATTTTTTATTACTCCAACTAGATTTAGTCATATTTCATTTCTTTATAGTAGTTATTTAACAAGGGCAACTTGGACTAATTTTAATTTAGAATTATTAGGTAGTATTATTCAAATTATTCTTTTATCTTTATTAGTTTTAATAACTAACTTATTAATAATTAAGAAAAACTTTGTTAGTTTAAAATATCAATTTCTAATATTACTTAATAATTTCAAAAGCCATTTATGGAAGTGGTTACTAGTTGAACTAATCTTTTTATTAGTTTATCTATATATGATGGGGTTAGGTATTTCAAAAGATATGTTTAATCCTAATATTATTATTAATTTAGTTAGTTTAAAAAACATTCATGATTATGGTTTTTTAGAATTTCTTATCTTTTTATTTAATATTACTTTAACTTCTTATATAACTTATAATCTTTATATATATGAATGTCATAATTCTTTAGAATTTATTGCTTTAAGAGTTAATAATAAAGAAAGAAATATTTTTAAACTTCTTATGATATTAAGTTTTATCTTAATATATAGAATTAGTTATTTTTTAATAATTTATGTTAGTTACTTTAAATATATTAAATTTACTTTTCTAATGTTTTTAGAATCTATTATACCTTATCTTATTCTATCTTTAATAGTTTTTCTAATTGTTCATTTATTAAGAAAAAAATATTCATATTGATGTTGATATGAATATTTTTTTAATCAATTAATTTTTCTCCATTTGCATCTTTATCAATGCTACCACATAAAATTAAGATTCCTTCTATAAAGCCCCAAATAGCAGATATTGGGAAAAGTAAAAAAAAGGAAACTAAAGTTATCGACAATTGAGCAATGGCTTTTCCGGTATAACCTAAATAGAAATTATGAACTCCAAAGCAACCTAAACAAATACCTAATATACCAGCTGCTATTTTACTTTTAGCATTAGGATTAACTTTTTTAGGTTCTTCTTCAGTAGGAACAATTTTACCACAGTTTAAGCAAATATCTGCTCCTTCTTTTAATTCTTTACCACAATTAATACAAAATTTAGCCATTATATCACTCCTTTAATGGTATAAGTATATCATATTTTTAATACTTATGCAATTATTCAAATTTCTTTCTAAAATCACAAGTTTGACAAAGTTTAGCAACTACTTGTTGATCTTTAAAACCCTTATTTATTTTTTGAAATAACTCTTTATTTAAAATAGTATCTAAATCTTCTTTAAAAATATTTCCAAGTTTTAAAATACCACCTGAATCAAGACAACAAGGAACAACATCCCCGTTTACTAAAATGGCTATATGACTTCTAGTTCCAAGACAAGTTCCTTTTGTAAGATTACTTTCCTTCTTTTCTTTAGGCCAATTAAAGTAATTATCTTTATCGAGATATAAGTTATTTTTTATTTTAATATTTTTATTTTTCTTAACTTCTTCCATAAAACTTTTATCTAATTTATAATACTTAATAATTTTTTCCACAATTTTGGTGGATAAAATATCTAAATTTAAGTTATCAAGTAACCAAATACGATAAACGATGGAAATATTTTTAATTTTATCGGAAGTTTCAAACACTTCTTGAAAGTAATTTGGATTATTATTTTCAGAATGCAAAGAAATATTTAATTGTTTTAAAGAAGAATGATTATTTAGAATTTCAAGTTTCTCTTTTAATAAAGTACCATTAGTTGTTATTTTAACTTTCATATTATAGTTATCACATAAAGTTAATAACTCATCAAGTTTTGAATAAAGTAAAGGCTCACCTTTAACATGTAAATAAATAGACTTTGTATAATTTTTTATTTTCTTTAAGATAAGTTCAAAGTTTTCTAAAGACATTTCTTCTTTAATTCGATTATCTTTACTACAAAAAGAACAATTTAAATTACAAATATTCGTGATTTCAACATATATTTTTGAGAATTTCATATTATTCCACTTTCATTTCAAATAAGATATCCCGAAGTTCCATAGCTCTTTCAAAGTCAAGATTTTTAGCAGCTTCCTTCATTTCTTCTTCAATTCTTGACATCATATCTATCTTTTCTTTCTTAGTCATCTTCTTAGTTTCTTTCTTATCTTCTTTGGTATCAACATTAGAAATTAAATCCCTGATTTCTTTAATAATTGTTTTAGGGGTAATTCCATGTTCTAGATTATATTTAGTTTGAATATCCCGTCTTCTTTTCGTTTCGTCAATCGCATACTGCATACTTTCAGTTACTTTATCACCATATAAAATAACATGACCATTTGCATTTCTTGCACATCTTCCAATCGTTTGAATTAGACTTCTTTCACTTCTTAAGAATCCTTCTTTATCAGCATCAAGGATAGCAATTAAACTTACTTCTGGAATATCAAGTCCTTCTCTTAAAAGATTAATACCAACTAATACATCATAGGTACCAAGTCTTAAATCTCTAATGATTTTCATTCTTTCTAAAGTCTTAATTTCAGAATGTAAGTAAGCAACCTTAATATCAATTTGTTTTAAATAATTGGTTAACTCTTCAGCCATTCGAATCGTTAAAGTAGTAACTAAAACTCTTTCATTTTTTTCGATTCTTTCGTTTATTTCTCCAACTAAATCTTCAATTTGACCTTTGGTTTTTCTTACTTCAATGGTTGGGTCTAAAAGACCAGTTGGTCTAATAATTTGTTCAATATATTTTTGATTAGTAAGGGCTAGTTCATAGTCCCCAGGCGTTGCTGAAACATAGATTACTTGATTAAGTTTTGATTCAAATTCAGGAAATTTAAGGGGTCTATTATCTAGGGCACTTGGAAGACGAAATCCATAGTCAACTAAATTAAGTTTTCTTGCTCTATCTCCATTATACATACCTCTTACTTGAGGAATCGTAACATGGGATTCATCAATTACAAGTAAAAAATCTTTATTAAAGAAATCAAGAAGACAAGTAGGGGTAGCCCCGGCTGGTTTTAAAGCCAAATGTCTTGAATAGTTTTCAATTCCATGACAAAAGCCTGTTTCTTCTAACATTTCCATATCATAGTTAGTTCTTTCTCTTATTCTTTCAGCCTCAAGGGGTTTATTATTATCATTAAAATACTTAATTCTTTCTTCTAACTCAGCCTTGATATTTTTAATAGCAAGTTTTAGAGTATCTTCATTCGTTACAAAGTGACTAGCTGGGAAGATAGTAACACTTTTTTTATTACTAATTACTCCTCCTGTTAAAACGTCTATTTCACTTATTCGATCAATTTCTTCTCCAAAAAATTCGATTCTTAAGCCATGGGCATGTTCATTAGATGGAATAATTTCTAAAATATCACCTCTTACTCTAAAAGTTCCTCTTTTAAAATCAAATTCATTTCTTTCATATAACATATCAACTAACTTTAACATAATTTGATTTCTATCTACTGTATCATTTACTTTTAAAGTTAAGGTTTTATTCCGATATTCTTCAACTTCTCCAATTCCATAGATACAAGAAACACTGGCAACCACGATTACATCATCACGAGATAAAAGAGCACTGGTGGCTGAATGTCTTAATTCATCTATTTCATCATTTATTTGAGCATCTTTTTCAATATAAGTATCACTTGATGGAACATAGGCTTCTGGTTGATAATAATCATAATAAGAAACAAAATATTCAACTCGGTTATTAGGAAACAACTCTTTTAATTCAGAATATAATTGTCCGGCTAAAGTTTTGTTATGAGCAAGAACTAAAGTTTGTTTGTTAACTTCTTTTATAACATTGGCAATTGTAAATGTTTTACCAGTTCCGGTTGCTCCAAGTAATACTTGATGCTTCTTACCTTCATTTATTCCCTTAACTAATTCATTTATAGCATTAGGTTGGTCTCCACTTGGTTTATAATTAGATACTAATTCGAACATAATTACCTCCTTAATATGATTACTATCAAACATGAAATTCGTGTCCAAATCAAATTTTTTTATATAAAAATCTAACTTTTTTATAGGACACGAATGTCGGTCATAAATTTACCAAATAGCACTAAATAACATTAGACGATATAAAGTAAATTTCAATAAGATATTTTAACACGATTTTATAAACAAAACAAGGAAACACTGTATGTTTCCATACTTTATTGTTAAACAGTTACCCCAATAATTACATTAACAATTTCTTCTATTTTATCAACAATTTCATCATAACTAATATTAGAAGCATAAATATGACTTTTTTTAAAGCTATTCCAATATGATTTTAAAATATCACTTTTAGAAATCATATCATACCTTTCTTCAATTTCTTTTAAGATATAACTTTTTTCTCGTCTTTTAAAAGTATTTATGATAGCCTTTCTTAAATTTTCTTTATCTATATCTTCTTTCATTAACATATACAAATCATAAAAATCTTTAGCTCTTGTATCACTTTCTGTATCTTCTATTAAAGTTTGAAACTTTTCAGCTATGATACTTTCTTTCGGAAACACCATAATATTAATATATGAATTATCAAACATACTTTTATATTTAAAATTAATTTCTCTTGGTATGATAGGATCTTTAGTCGTAATATCAATTTTTAGGTTTACTTGTAATTCTTCTTTTATGCCTAATAATGATATTCTAATTCCACCATATTTGTCCTGATTCCTAATATTACTTGATTTTAATATTTTAAATTCTATTCCATCATCACCATTTATATTAATAATTTCTTCTAAAATAGGATTTAATATATCATTTTCTATTTCGATACCTTTTATCATTGTATCCATATCTTGAGTTGTTCTTCTTTCATCACCAAATAAGGCAGAAAGTAATAGACCACCTTTTAAAATAAAATTATGTTTATATTTACTGATGGAAATTCTATATAGTAATCTTTCAAAAAAATACATTTGCATTAAATCTTGTGGCATAACTTTGTTTTTTTTGGCTCGGTTGTTAATTTTTGCTTTTAAACTTTCACTATTCATAATAATGCCTCCATAAATTCATGTACTTGTTTTTCTATTTTCATCAACTTAGCATATTTGTATAATTTAAAAGTATCATGTTTTTCCTCTCTATAATATTTTACAAACGCATATTTGACATATTCAAAGTAAAGATTATCTTTATCTTTTATTAGGTCACATAAACATCTTTCAATATCATAGCATACTATTTCTTGTCCTTGAGGACTTTTTACTTTAGTTCTACCTAAATCAAGTATACTTTCATCTACATAATGTAAATTAACATTTTCATTTTTTATTAAAGAACCACCATAATTTCTCTTAACTGTAACATCATACTTGAGTGGAACTCTTTCACATAAATTATAAAAATATAATGCAGTAAAATAAGAGTAGGTTGCATCATTTATTCCATACAATAAAGTATAATATTCATCCCCAAATGAATTTGGTAAAACATATATACCTCTTTTAGCTCTTTCAATTTTTTTCTTTTCAATGAGTCTTGTTAAAACAACATTTGGTATATTTAATTTAGTTAGTTCATTTGTAGTTATAATTTTTTTCTCATTTAAAATATTTAAGACCTTTTCTTCATAATTCATATTTAATGTTCCTTTCATAAGGAATTATATCATATTTTCCTAAAAAAAAGAACATTTTTTTGGCATTTATGTTAAAAAAAACAAATAACATGAATTTTAAGTGAATATTATAATAACTAATAAAATATTCAATGCGATTATTAGAAAATAATTCTTTTGATTCAGAATATAATTGTCCAGCTAAAGTCTTATTAGGAGCAAGAACTAAAGTTTGTTTATTAACTTCATTTATAGCATTAAGTTGGTCTCCACTTGGTTTTATAATATACTAATTCAAACGTGGATTTCTTATCTCTATTTAGTTTTAAATATTAGATTTAACCTTACTGGTTACACAGTGTGTAACTAGTCTATATAATTCCAATTAAAATATCTTAATTATTATACTATAAGATAGTTATTAAATAAACAATTTTAGAAGAAAAAAATCACTTTCGTGATTTCTAGAATATTCCGAGTATCTCATCATCTTTAACATCTATATTTAAATAATTAGCCTTATCTGATAAACCTGGCATTCTAACAACTCCACCCATAAGAATAGTTATGAAGCCAGCTCCATTATTGATTTTATAACCTGTAACAGTCATAGTGAAATCTTTTGGATATCCAAGTACATCTTTATTATCAGTAATTGAAGCCGGTGTTTTAGATATACAAATTTTATAATGTTGATATTTTTTATCAAGACTCTTTAATTCTTTATCTAAATTATCTTTATAAATAACTTCACTTGCTCCATAGATATCATGTGCAAATTTTGAAACTTTCATTAAGATATCATCAGTTTCTTTATAAATTTCATAATGTTTTGTATTTTTCTTATTAGCATATTCTACTACTGTATTAGCAATTTCTTTAGTTTGTTTACTACCATTTTTATACATATTACTAATTAAAACTTTAACATTTAAAGAACTACAATAATTTTCTAAAGTTTTAATTTCGTCTTTAGTATCATTTTCAAACTTATTTAAAATAACTAAAACATTATCATTAAATTTTTGCATATTTAAAATATGGAATTTTAAGTTTTCTAAACCTTTATCTAAATTACCATTTCCATGATATTTTAAACTTCTAATCGTTGCATTGATAATTATTAAATCAGGATATAAGTTATTAAGAGCACACTTTATATCTAAAAATTTAACAGCTCCCATATCACTTCCAAATCCGGCTTCAGTTATTACATAATCAGCTAAACTTAAAGCGGTCTTGGTTGCAACCACGGAATTACAACCATGAGCTATATTAGCAAAAGGTCCACCATGAATAATCGCCGGATTATTTTCTAATGTTTGAACAAGATTTGGCTTAAAAGCATCTTTAAGAAGGGCTAAAACCGCACCAGTTCCATGTAAATCTTTTAAATAAATATCTTTACCCGTTTTACTTTTACCAACTAAAATGTTATCAAGTTTTATTCTTAAATCATCTATATCTTTAGCAAGTGTGAAGATAGCCATGATTTGAGAAGCAGCTGTAATTGTAAAATGTTCCCTTCTGGTTCCTAAATCAATATTTCTTAAAGCTCTATCATTAACATCTAAACATCTTTCAAAATAAACATCTTCGATTTCTAACTTATTACCTTGATAAATATGATTATCAATTATTGCAGATATTAAATTATTAGCCGAAGTTATAGCATGAAAATCACCTGTAAAATGTAAATTAATATCATTCATCGGAGCAACTTGACTTTTTCCACCACCAGCTGCTCCTCCTTTAGTTCCAAATACAGGACCTAAGGAAGGTTCTCTTAAAGCAACAATTGCTTTATAACCATTTTTATTTAAAGAATCATTCAAACCAACTGCTAAGGTTGTTTTACCTTCTCCATAAGGAGTAGGATTAGTTGAAGTTACTAAAATTAATTTACCATAAGGTTTCTTATCAATAATTGGAATTTTAGCCATATATTTACCATAAGGACTAATTAAATCTTCCTTTAATCCAATTTTTTTAGCAATTTCTTTAATAGGCTTTAACTTAGCCTGTTTACTTATTTCATAATCACTCATTTTACCACCTAAACTAATTATAACAAAACATTTATTGTTTTTAAATATACTTGTCAATTATTTACTTTTACTTTTAGGACTTTCATCTTCTTTAAAAGATAAATTAGTATAAATATCATTAGGTGCTTTAGAAAAAATCTTTTTAACATCACGAATACTCATTTTAAAATATGGAGGTTGTACGATATCAGGTTTACTTCCACTTGTTTTAATTAAGGAAATCATTTTATCAAACATTATCTTTAAATTTTCATCTAATAATTCATTAGTTTCATAATAAGAATACATATATAATAGTAAAGTAGTTTTAACTAAAATAGTATCATCATCTTTTAACGTTTTAATATAATCGTAATTCATTTTTTCACTCCTTTAAATAAATTATAAATTAATTTTAACATTTTCTAAAAAATTACACAAGTTAAAGTAAAAAAAATGTTGTATTTTCTAGCCTTTTATGCTAGAATATATGCTTGTTGGGGGATAGGTATGTATAAGAAAAGAAATAAGAAAAATATTAAGAAAACAATAATACGTGGTGTTTCATTAGTTTTAGTAGGTTCAATCGTTGGAATTGCTACTTATAAACATTTTGATAAAGATAGTTGTCATATTCCAGGTAAACATAGTCATTTATATGTAAATAATAGGAGATATAGTGTATATCTTAATAGTGAAGAAGAAAAAATAAATGGTTTTTATAAAACTAATCAATTTAAATTAAATTTTGATGATTATGATGATAAAGATTTTCAAAAAAGATTAATGGCTGAAGGTTTAGTTCCCATTAGTGATAATTTAGATTTAATCCAATATGAAAGAGCAACTAATGGTTGGGAAAATGTAGTTGCATATGACCAAAATGGAGAACCACTTACAGCAACTGCTGGTTTTTATGCTTATAAATATGATATAGAAACTGATTCTTTTGTAAAAAGTGATTATGTTAGTATACTTGAAAATATTATGGATGAATATCCATATATTAAAGTAGGTAGTCTTTTTGATATAGTAGCAAGTAGTAGTATAACTGATAATTCTTTAACTTATCTTGATAGTGAAGAAGAGAATATCTTTAATGATGATAATGAAGAAAATTCAGATATTCCAAGTTATTTTGACCCAGATAATCCTGATAATAATTCGGATTTAAATCCTGATAATTGGTTTGATGAACCAATTATTCCAGATGATGATTTTATGTTTTTAAGTAGTAGTACAAATAAAGTTAAAACAAAGATGTTAAAATTTCATTAATCTTTGTTTTTTTATTCCCTTTTTTATTTTTTTGTTGTATACTTATATTAAAGTGAGGTAGATATGAAAATAAAAGTAAGTGCATATACGAATGTTATGCTATTAATTAGTTCAGTTGTGTTATTTATATTAGGAGCTATTATTTATTCTAATCCTGAAGCAGTAGTTTTAGTAGTAACTTATGTAATAGGTGGTTTAATAGCTTTACTTGGAGTATTTAGTTGTATTAAAAACTATATTGAAGTAAAAAAGGATAATACAACATCATCTATAGGTATGGTTATAGGTATTCTAATGATTGTTGTAGGTTTAATCTTTATCTTTTTAGGTGGAGTAATTGAAACTTTAATTAGATTTATAATTGGTGGTTGGATATTAATATGTGGTATAACTAGACTTGCTAATGCTTTAATGTTAGAAAAGAAAGATACTAATTTCTTTGTTCTATTAATACTTTCCTTATTATTAATAGCAGGTGGGTTATATACTATCTTAAGAACTAATTTAGCCTTTAAAGCCTATGGTTTAGTATTAATGGTTTATTCTATTGTAGAAATATTTGGATATGTTTTTAGTCGAAAAGAAAGAATAGTATTTGAAACGGAAGTTAAAAAAGAATCTCATGTTCAAGATGCTGATGTAGTTGAAGAAGCTAAATTAATTGAAACGAAAGAAAAGAAAAAAGATAAAAAATCTAAAAAGAAATAGTTGATTATTTCCATTAGATATGATACTATTAAATAGTAATAAGATAAAGGAAGTGACCCCATATGACAAATTATGAATTGAATTTAAATTATACAAATGATAAATTTGCCACAAAAGTTAACGATTTGTCAACTATGGGGGGGGGTTACTACCTTTAATTATTTAAATTATAATAAAAGATGTAAAAAGACATATAAAATGCAGTATTTATAATACGTATTTTAAATATGTCTTTTTTCACATGAGGATTTAAAAAAAAACTTGCTAAAATCCTAAAAATATTTTATAATAAAAATATCAAAGTAAAGGGGCAAAACCCTAGAGGAAGGAGATAATAAAATGAACAATCAAAGCAGTAAAAAGAAAGGTATAATAATAGCCAGTATAAGTGCAATCATATTAGTTGCCGTATTAGGAGTAACATTTGCAATATGGAATTATTCAAGAACAACTGATAATCAAATATTAGTAACGGGAGATATCTACATGAAGTTTAAAGAAACCCCTGCTTTAACAATTGAAAATGCTATGCCAAGTGAAGGACCAGGAGCAAATGATTATTTTGAGTTTACAATCGAAGGAAAAAATACCTATAGTAAACCAATTTGGTATGAAATAGACATCCAACATGGAGAACCACATGAGACGAGAGGGACGAGAATAGAAGATAACTTATTAGCATTTAAATTAGTAGAAGTTAAAGATGAAAACCAAGAAGAAGTATTAATAGAAAAAGGAAGTTATACAGGATTAGCAGCCGGAAAAGGAATATATGTAAACACTATACCAGCAGGAACTAACTCTAAAATAACAAGAACCTATAGATTATATATGTGGATATCAAGTAAAACAATAATAGGAAATACAAGTGATGCAAACTATGATATGGATGAATGGAATGATGTTTTTGCAAGTATCAAGGTAAATGTAACTGGAGATTTCAATGAAAAAAGTATAAAAAGTGAAATAGGAACTGATGTAGTAAAAGATACAATAGGTCAACCAGGAGGAGTAATTGGAGTAAAGGCTGATAATACTCCAACAACTTCTAAAGATGACGAAGTAAGAGAATATCGATACTCTGGAAATGATGGAATAAAGAATTATATCTATTTTAATTGTAGTGAAGGAACAACATATGAAACAGCAAGTTCTAATTGTGAAAAATGGAGAATAATCGGAGTATTCAAAGATGAAAGTGGTAAAGAACACTTAAAAATCGTAAGAAATGAGAGATTAAGTGGAATATTTCCTGAAACATATGAAGTAGAAGGCACAACTTATAATATAAAAAGTATGGATACTACTGCTTATTGGAATAATAAAGTAAGTGGAACAGATAATAATGATTGGGCAACTGCGGGATTACAATATTGGTTAAATACAAAAGAAGATGAAACCGAAGGAGAAGCAAATAAAGGATATTTAAGTTACTTAAAAGGTGATACTTTAAGTATGATAGAAGAAACAAAATATTATTTGGGAACAGTAACATCATTAACTTCATCTAGTATGGTACTTGATACACCAAAGGAAGCCTATGCAAATGAAAGAGCAGTAAGTGAGTGTGCTGATGGGAATGGACCATCAACTAATACAGGAAGTGATTTAACTTTTTCAGAAACACCAAATTGTCGAGTATGGGCAGGAAATAAAGCAATATGGGAAGGAAAAGTAGCCTTAATGTATCCAAGTGATTATGGATTTAGTACGGAAAGTAGTAATTGGGAAACCCAATTAAAAGATTTTAGTACAATAAAATCATCAAGTTGGATGAATAGTATGCCAAGTAATGGAGGATGTTTGTTGTCTCCCTCCTCTACCAGTTCTATTTATGTTGCTAACTTGAATACGACTGGTAGTGTGCACCGTAGCAACGTGGGCGGCAACCTCGGCGTTCGTCCGTCTGTTAATCTAATATCCGAGATAAAAATAACACAAGGAGAAGGAACTGAGACAACTCCATATTACCCGGAAATGGCATAGAGTTTCCTGGACGGCAAGGACGTCCGGAAACAGGCTTATATATCAAGGGAATTAAGCATTAGTAGAAATAGGTTTTGATTAAAAGTTTAACTATATAAATAATAAAGAAAGGTATAGTTTTATAGTTATATGAATGTTATTAAGATAAGAAGAAGCGGTACTTTTTATAGTACTTATGACGATGATTCTTATATTCTTTATTATCTTCTTAACTATCAAATTATAAATAATAAAGTAGGGTTTCCTAAATCAGCCCTTAATAAAGTAATAAACAAATTAGAAGAAAATAAGATTAGTTATGAAGTTATAGGAGAAGATAACAATAATAACTTTAAGAACTTAAATAAATATTTAAAATTTGTAAGATTAGGAAAAGAAAAATATGAAAAAGATACTAATTATAAAGATTTAGTTGAAAAGGTTAAAAAAATAAGTCCTGAAAAATTAGATAGAATACTAGAAACTATATCTAGTATTGTAAATGAATGATAAGTTTACTATTGCTAAATATATTAAAGAATTTATTATGATACTTGATGATTATTTAATTAATTATCCAAGAAAATATTTTGAACTTAGGAATAGATTAGTTAATGATAGTTATGAATTATTAGAACTAGTTTATATTGCTAATTATACTAATATAGATAAAAGAAAAGATATTCAAATTAAAACTCTTATGAAAGTTAATTTAATTGACTTTTATATAGAACAAAGTTTTAAGAAAAGGATAATAAGTGAAAGACAATCTATTAAATTATGTAATAGATTACATTATGACTATTAATTAGTCTTTTTCTTTTTACTTGAAAAAAATACGAAAATTTCATAAAAAAAACATATTTTTTTAGGAAAAGTATGATATACTTATAAAGGTAGGAGAGATAAAGAATGAAAAAGGAGTTTAAGACATTAGTTGAACAAATAGATATATTAAAAAGTAAGGGTTTAGTTATTAATAATCCTGAATATACTGAAGAAGTATTAATGCGTGAAAACTATTTCTTTTTAAATGGATATAGACATTTGTTCATGAGAAGTAGTGTTGATAAAAGATATATTGAAGGAACTACTTTTGAAGAATTATATAGTTTATTTTTATTTGATAGAACATTTAGAAATATATTATTTAAAAATATATTAGTAATTGAAAATAATATTAAATCAATTATTAGTTATCAATTATCATTAAAATATGGTTATCGAGAAAAAGATTATTTAACTCCTAAAAACTTTACTACTAATAAAGAAAAAACAAAACAAGTTAATGATATATTAAGAAAAATGAAAAGACAGATTAATGTTAATGCTACCCAGCATTCGGCTACAATGCATTATGTTAATAACTATGGATATATTCCACTGTGGGTATTAGTTAAAGTATTATCATTTGGAATAGTTGGAGAGTTATATTCGATATTAAAGAAAGAAGACCAAATGGGAATTGCTGATATATATAAACTTGATGTTGATGTATTAACTAATTATTTAACAATTCTTTCTAATTATCGTAATTTATGTGCTCATGAAGATATTGTTTTTGAGAATAAAACTCAAAGAAGAATAGATGATAATAAGTATCATAAATTATTAAATATTCCAATTATGGATGATGAATATATCTATGGTAAAGAAGATTCATTTGCTTTAATTATTATTATGAAACAGATGTTATCAAAAGAAGAATTTGCTAATTTAATGGAAGAAATAAGACATAATGTAGAAAATTTAAGTTTAAACTTGCATACAATTAGTGTTGATAAAGTATTAGATAGAATGGGATTTCCAAAGAATTATTATGATTTAAGGAATTTAGATTGAGGTGATTATTGTGAAAGAAAAGAAAAATATTAATTTAGTAATTTATTTGTTTGTAGCCTTTATTTTAGGTGGATTACTTATGTATGTAATTGCTATAAATACAGGAGTATTTGAAAAGTTAGGGGTTTCTACTGGTACTAGTAGTTCTGGTAGTACTTGTAGAGCTTGTAGTGGAACTGTTATTGTAAATGATGGTTCATTATCAGCAAGTGTTGAAAAAGCTTATGATGCCGTGATGATGATTCGTAATTATAAGAATGATACGACTGTTCAATCAACGGGAAGTGGCTTTGTTTATAAGAGTGATGATAAATATGCTTATGTAATGACTAATCATCATGTAATTGATGGGGCAAGTAAAGTAACATTGATTAGAAGTGATGATAAAGAAATTAATGGCAAAGTTTTAGGAAGTGATGAGTATTTAGATTTAGCAGTTGTTCAGATTGCTAAAAGTGATATGATAGATAAAGTTGCAATTGGAACTAGTGAAAAGTCTAAATTAGGAGATACTGTGTTCACGATTGGTTCACCTTTAGGATATGAATATCGAGGAACTGTAACAGATGGTATTTTATCAGGAAAAGATAGGTCAGTTACGGTTACAATTGCAAGTAGTAATGACTGGGTTATGAAAGTATTACAAACGAATGCAGCAGTTAACCCTGGTAATAGTGGTGGTCCACTTCTTAATGCAGAGGGGGAAGTAATTGGAATAATTTCTTTAAAACTTGTCGAAACGGAAGTTGAAAATATGGGCTTTGCTATTCCAATTGAATATGCTATGAGTCATATTGATAGTTTAGAAAAAGGACAAGCCATTGTAAGACCAATGCTTGGAATTAGTATGGTTAATGTAACTGATACTTATAGTCTATATCGAAATGGTATTATGTTAGACCAAGATATTACATCAGGAGTTGTAGTTGTTGAAGTTACTAAAGATTCTGGAGCAAGTAAATCTGATTTAAAGAAGGGTGATGTTATTACTAAATTAAATGGTGAAAGTACTGATAGCGTTGCTTATTTAAGATATGAATTATATAAATATAAAGTTGGAGATACTATTACTATTACTTATTTAAGAGATGGTAAAGAAAAAACAACGAAAGTCAAATTAACGGAATATAAAGAAGATTAGTCTTCTTTTTTTCATAATTAAAACTATCTTGCGATAGTTCTATTTAGATTTTGGAATTAAAAGAATTTGACCTATTAAAACATCATCAGTTAACATATTATTAACTCTTTCAATGTCTTCTGTTGTAACATTAAAATAATCAGCAATACTTTCAAGAGTATCATTATCTTTTACAACATAAGTTTGATAATTACTAGTTTCAGGAATAATTAAAGTTTCTCCTATTTTTAATAAATTACTATCTAAATTATTTAAATCTTTTAAAGTATCAACAGTTGTATTATAACGTTTTGCTATATTATATAAAGTATCTCCTGGTTTTACAACATAAGTTAGATTATTAGTATCATTTGCTTTAACTGGAATTAAAAGTTGTTCTCCAATCTTTAAAAGAGTAGTACCTTGTTCATTAAAGTTAATTAATTCTTCTAAAGTTATACCATAAGTTTTAGCAATATTATATAAATTATCACCAGGTTTTACAGTATAAATTAAGTAATCACTTGGAGGAGTTTCCTCGACAATACTTGTTGGAAGTTTTAATTCTTGACCAATTTGTAAAATATTTGATTCTAAATTATTCAAGGCTTTTAATACAGAAACGGAAGTATTAAACTGTTTAGCTATATCATATAAATTATCATTTTCTTTAACAATATAAGTATTCAAAATTTCACCTCACCTAATTATATGAAAAAAATATTAGATAATGAAAAAAACATAGAAATTCTATGCTTTATAATACATTCCCAATTTTGATACTTTATTAATAAAAAAATGTCTTATCCATTATTTATAGTTGTTTGAGTGTTTTTATACTTGGTGACCTATAAAAATAGAAATAAAATTATGAAAGATAAGCATTATAAAATAGTATAATACTATGTAAATATCTAAAGTGCAATTTTTGCACTTTAAATATAAAACTATTGCACTTAAAAACTCTGTCATTGTTTTAAAATCGCTTAATTATATGAAAAAAAACATAGAAATTCTATGCTTTATAAGTTTTAACTTTCTTATCTTGATAATATTTGTTATAAGCATCAAAGAAAGTTTTAGAAGTAATAGGAATAGAGTGACTATTTAAATCATCAACTATTGATTGTCTTTCTTCTTCCGTTGTTTCTACTAATTCATTATTAATTGTTAAATTAAGTTTAGTCTTGATTAAACCTTCAGTAGCACTATCAGTTAGAATAGTTGTTGTAAAAGTATATATACGATATTTATTAACTTGAGACCTAAATAATTTTAAGTCTTCTCCAGTTAAATATGTATCCGCTGCTTTAACTAATTCTCTTGGACCATATAAAGTAGCTTTAAATAAATCAACACTTGTAAAATCATCTTTTAATTCTTTAATTAAAGTTAAAATAGTTAAGATATCACTTTCAATAGTTGCATTTTTTATTTCTTCTTTCCTATTCATACTATCTTGAAATAATTGATAATTAACTTTATCATGTTGTCTTGTAAAATCTAATATTTTATTAAAATCAGCTGATGTTAATCTTTTAGGTAAAATAAATCTTTCTAAACTATATGGAGAATTAATAAATTCTAAAATAATTCTTTTTGATATAGCATCTTTAGTCTCTATTAAAGCATTAGTCTCTTTAATCTTTCTAGAATATTCTGTATATTTTTGTAAAATAGCATGTAATCGAGGTAAATTTTCATTTGTATATTTCATATCAGGTCTAAAGTAATTAAGAAACTTATTTAAATTAGTTTGTAATTCTTCAGGAGTAATACCATTATTATAAAGATATTTATTAACATCAAGATTAGTATCATAGATTATAGCTTCTAAGATTCTTTCAAAAATTAATACATATTTAGGTTTTTTAATATTTTTATCAATATAACTAATTAAATTATCAAAGAATCTTCTGTAATCAGTACCTAATTTATCAATTATTTTATCAATACCATATGGATCATTGTAGTTATTTGCTAAATAATTCATATATTCATTATAAGCAATTATTTCATCTATTGAATTTTTCATTTTATCACCTTACATAATTCTTAATTAAATTATTTTTATAATGTCTAACACAAGCAATATGGAATATTTCAGTATTAATTGGAATATCTTTTTCTCTTAAAAATTCTACAACTTCACTCCTAAATTCTTCAGTTGTTTCAAATTGTTCATTATCAATTGTTAACATGTATCTAGTTTTAATTAAGGCATCACTTCGAAGATTATTCATAATATTACCATGAGTTGCAAAATTTCTATATGCTATACCTATATGTTTTCTAAATAATTTTAATTCTAGAGGAGGAAGATATTCATCAGCAAAAGATAATAATTCATGAGGACCAAATTTTGTTAATTGAAATAGATCAATGGCTGAAAATTCATCACCCAAGTTATGAATACAATTTAATATAACACTTATATCATCTTCTATATGCTCATATTTAATCTTTTCTTTCAATTCTAAATTTTCTATAAATCTTTTATATAGAATAGGGTCTTTTTTTAAGGCTGTAATATAACTTCCTTTACTAAAACTAAAGTAATTAGGGTCTAGATGATATTTAATACAAAATCTTTCAAGACCATATTCTGATTTAATAAATTCTTCCGTTATAGGTTTTACTTCTTCGAGAGTTGAACCTAATTTGGGACCTCTTAAATAAGCTTCATAACTTTTAATAATATTATCAAATACTCTTGAACGTTTATTATTTTTAAGACTAATTTCAGGTTTATAGAAACGTAAGTATTCTTCTAGATGTTCTTTTAAATAATCAGGTGTAATACCTAAATCTTCTAAATAAGTATTTTTATCTTCAACACATCTTAAATTATCAAATAAAATAGCATAATCTGGTTTTTTAACATAATTGTCAATATATTGTTGTAATAATTTAATTATTTTATCTGATTCAACTTCATAGTCATCTGCTATTGTTTCAATTCCAATAAGAAGATTTTCGTTAGAAGTTAAAAGTTTTAAATACTTTTGATATATTTCTAATCCCATACTATTAGTTACCATTATTTCACCTTCTCTTTATTTTCTATTAATTCATGTTTATAAAATCTTTTACAAGCATCTAAAAATGTAATAGAGTTAATAGGAATAAAATTTTCATCTAAATAATTAATAATCGAAGTTCTATCTTCTAAAGTTGTTTCAATTAAGTTATCATCTAAACTAATTGAAAATTTATTTTTTAATAATTCGTTTTTAATATTACAATTTGTATATTTATTAGTATGACTATGATGTTTATATTTACCAATATAGATTTGGAATTTCTTTAAATTATCAGAATCTAATATTTTATCAGCAACTTCCATAACTTCAATTGGACTATAAAGAGTTGCTTGATAAAAATCTAGAGAATCAAAATTTTCGTTTTTAGTATTAATTAAATCTAAAATTTTAGTAATATCATTTGAAATATTTTCAAATTTAGTTTGTTCTCTTAAGATTATATTTTCAGTAAGTTTTTTATATAATACTTGGTCATGAATAGCTAGTTGTCTAACATAAAAACCTTCATTAACATTAAAAAAATGTTTACTTATTTTCTTTGCAGATGCAAATCTTTCAATTGAATAAGGTAAACTTAAGAATTCGTTTACAAAACTTTTAATTTTAGGTAAACTTTCTTCTTTAAACTTTTCTTTAGTTAAAGTATTTTGCCATAGTTTTTCATTATATTTAACTAATCTTTCTAATGTATGAAGTAATTTTTTATTAGTAAATAAGATATCAGGTCTTTTATATAATAAGTAATTATTTAAGTTATCTCTTAAGAAATCTCCTGGAATATGATTTTGTTTTAAATATTCTTCTGGATTATCTATTTCTAGTAAAGTATCAAAGATTAAAGAATAATCATCATCATCTGTATTTTCTTTAATATAATCCATTAATGTTTGAATAAATTTGGAAAGAGACATTTTAACTTTTTCTAAAATTACCTCAATTCCAACTAAAATATTTTCTTTTGAATTAATCAATTTTATATATTCTAAATAGACTAATTCTTGACGTTTTTTACGTAAAATTTCTTTGTTTTGCATAGTATCTCCCCTTTTCCTCGGTATATTATACTACAAAACTTCGAAAAAAGCAAGAAAAAAAGATTTAGTTGGTTGAACCAAATCCTCCTTCGCCTCGTTCAGTTGTATCAAGCTCATCTACTTCACGGAAATTAGCTTTTAAATAAGGGGTAAAAATTATTTGAGCAATTCTTTCATTTGGACTTACTGTTTGAGGAATTTTAGAGTGATTAAATAAAGGCACCTTTACTTCTCCTCGATAGTCAGCATCAATTACTCCAACTTTATTAGCAGGAGCAAGGCCTTTTTTACTTCCCAAAGAACTTCTAGCATATACAAGTCCCACATAACCTTTAGGAATAGCCATCGCTAGTCCCGTTCCAATCATTAACATTTCACCAGGCTCAATAGTTGCTTCACTATCTAAAACTGCATATAAATCAGCTGCTGCTGAGTCAATCGTTCCATAAGTTGGAATGGTAGCCCTTTCATCTAATTTTTTAATTTGTAACTTATCTTCTAACATTTTCTATCTCTCCTTCTATTTTTTTCATGTAAGATAACTTTTTTATTTTTTAGAGTCTGTTTGATGTCGATTATTCTTTGATTACTAGAACCTCGAAAGTAGAGTAGAGGGTCTTTTAAATCTTCTTTAAATTCTCCATCAACTAAAACATCTATTGATTTTAAGATTTCTTTGATTTTTTGGTTAGGCATTTTTAAGATATCTTCATAGGTATATCCCGTATAAAGCCAAATATTTTTTTTATCTTTATAGACTTCTCGAACTTTTTTTAATAAAGGAATAAGTCCTTCTTGATTAATTAGTTCTAAAGGTTCACCACCAAGAATTGATAAACCACTTATATAACTTGGTTCTAGGAGGTTAATAATTTCATCAATTTCTTTATTTGTAAACTCGTCTCCATATTCAAAGTCCCAGGCTTCTTCATTGAAACATCCTTGACAATGACGATTACAACCAGAGACAAATAGAGAAACTCGAACACCTGGACCATTACTAACATCACATTTTTTTATCTTTGCATATTTCATATCAACCTACAAATGTAAAACCCTGTCTTTTATTTCTTTGGTTTTACCAACATTCCAAAAGTTCTCTCCTAAATAACCACAAGTTCGTCTTGTAACATTCATTTTATTTTTATCTTTGTTGTGGCAATTAGGACATTCCCATTCTAAATCATCATTGATTATGATTTCTCCATCAAACCCACAGACATGGCAATAATCACTTTTCGTATTAAATTCAGCATATTGAATATTATCATAGATAAACTTAACTAATTCTTCTAAAGCCTCTAGATTATTTTCCATATTTGGTATTTCAACATAAGAAATGGCTCCACCTGATGAAATCGTTTGAAATTCACTTTCAAATTTAAGTTTAGAAAAAGCATCAATTTCTTCTCTGACATCAACATGATAAGAATTTGTATAATAACCTTTATCAGTTATATCTTTAATACTACCAAATTTTTCTTTATCAATCCGGGCAAACCTATAACATAACGATTCAGCTGGTGTTCCATATAAACCAAAGCCAATTCCTGTTTCTTTTTTCCATTTATCACATCTTGCTCGCATTGTTTTCATAACTTTAATCGCGAACGCTTTACCAACGGGGTCAGTGTGGGATACACCTTTCATTAACTTGGTCATTTCATAGATACCAATATAACCTAAAGAAATTGTTGAATAACCATTTTTTAAATATTTATCAATAACTTCATTTTTATCAAGTCTTGCAATTGCTCCATACTGCCAATGAATAGGGGAGATATTTGATAAAGTACCAAGTAAAGCATGATGTCTACACATCAAAGCATCATAACATAAATCAAGTCTTTCATCTAAAAGTTCAAAGAATTTTTTCTCATCTTTATCAGCTAAAATAGCAATTTGAGGTAAGTTAATACTCACTACTCCTTGATTAAATCGTCCTTCAAACTTATATTCTCCATCCTCATCTTTATATGGGGATAAGAAACTCCTACATCCCATAGGACTAAAGACATTTCCTTCATAATTTTCTCGCATCTTTTTAGCACTTATATAATCAGGGTAAAGTCGTTTACTAGAACATTTAACGGCAAGACGAGTTATATAATCATACTTACCACCTTTAAGAGCATTATTTTCATCTAAAACATAGATAAGTTTAGGAAAAGCGGGAGTTATATAGACTCCTTGTTCATTTTTAATACCTTGATATCTTTGTTTTATAATCTCTTCAATAATCATGGCTGTATATTTTAAATAAGGATCATTCTTGTCTAAATACATAAATATGGTTACAAAAGGGGCTTGACCATTCGTGGTCATTAGGGTATTAATTTGATATTGAATAGTTTGAACTCCAGCTGATAATTCTTCTTGAAGTCTATCTTTAACAAGTTCGGTTATTTCTTCTTTAGAAAATCTATCTTTATATTTTTTTGTGAAATTCCGTTTAAATTTATCTTCACTTTTCTTTAAATATTTACTTAAATGACTAATATTAACGGATTGTCCTCCATATTGACCTGAGGCAACCGCAGCAATTATTTGAGTTAAAACCGTACAAGCAACTTGAAAACTTTTAGGTGTTTCAATTAACTTTCCATTCATAACCGTTCCATTATCTAACATATCTTCGATGTTAATTAAACAACAATTGAAGATTGGTTGGACAAAATAATCCGCATCATGGAAATGCAAAACTCCATCTTCATGGGCTTGACTTATCTTTTCGGGTAAAAGAATGCGTTTTGTTAAATCTTTAGATACTTCACCAGCAATTAAATCTCTTTGTGTAGAAGCAGTCGTGGCATTTTTATTGGAATTTTCTTCCATAACTTCTTTATTGCTATTCTTAATTAAGGTTAAAATTGACTCGTCAGTTGTGTTAGCCTTTCTTATCAATTCTCTTTCATAACGATATAACATATAGGCTTTTGATAATTCATATTTATTTAATTCAACTAATTTTTTTTCAATAATATCTTGAATATCTTCAACTAATAATCTCTTTTTATTTTTATTCGAGTTTTCAATATATTTAATTATCTTATTTATTTCAGTATCACTTGCTTTATCTTCATCTGAAACGTCATTGTTGGCTTTTTTGATTGCTATTCGAATTTTCTCGGCATCATAATCAACGATTTTACCATTTCTTTTAACGATTTTCATCATTTTACCCCGAACCTTTCCTAATTCTTATATAAAAATTATAACAAAGAAAAATTAAAAAATCATGTTGCATTTGCAACAAAAATACAATATAATTAAATTGCAAGGAAGGAATGATTAGCATGGAAGTTAAATCAATTTTTGAAGGGATAACTGATGAAGAAGTTAGTAAGATGTTAAAGTGTTTTGAAGCTAGGAAAATGACATTCAAAAAAGATAGAACGATTGTAACTAACATAATTAATGTAAAAATGGTTGGTATTATTTTAAGTGGAACAGCCAACATGGTAAGATATGATTATAATGGTAATCGGTCAATTATTGAAAAACTAGAAGAAAATTCAGTTTTTGGAGAAGTATTTTCAAGACTTGGAAGTGATATTTCCGTAATTGCAACTAGCGACTGCGAAGTTTTATTTATTGAATATGAACATATTATTAAAAGATGTAAAAAAGGTTGTAGTTATCATAGTACTTTAACTAATAATGTTTTAAAACTTTTATCTCAAAAGATCGTAGACCTTAATGAAAGATTAGAAGTATTATCGAAAAGAACTATTAGAGATAAATTACTTTCTTATTTTGAACTTTTAGCTAATTCTAGTCCTAAAAGAACCTTTACTTTACCATTTACTTATACAGACCTTGCTGATTATTTATCCGTTGATAGAAGTGCCATGATGCGAGAACTTAAAAACTTAAAAGAAGATGGATTTATTAGATGTAATGGAAGAAGAATAACTTTAATTAGTTATTAAATAATTATTATTAATTTGTTTTATTTAGTAGAAAAAAAATAAATTTAATGGTACAATTATATTGTATAAATATAATAAGAGAGATGATGATATGTTAAAAGTATTTGAAGCTTTTTCCGGTGTTGGTGCTCAATGCATGGCACTAAGAAATTTAAAACAAGATTATAAAATAGTAGCAACATGCGATATTGACGAAGCTGCAGTCATTGCTTATTATTATGTTCATGCTAGTACTAAGAACAGTAGAAAAAAATATGATGATAAGAAAAAACAGAAATTTATAATTAATAGAGGAATAGGAAGTAAATCTAAAATAAAGAAAATGAGTTCGGAATCTTTAGATGTGTTGTTTAGAGCAGTAGATGTTTGTAATAATTTAGGAGATATCACTAAATTAGATGTGAAAGATATTCCAGATCATGATTTATTCACTTATTCTTTTCCATGCCAAGATATATCTTCAGTGGGAACTCAAAAAGGATTAGACATTGGAAGTGGAACAAGAAGTTCATTGTTGTGGGAATGTAAAAAAATTATAGAAGGTAAAAAACCAAAATATTTGTTACTAGAAAATGTTAAGAATTTAACAACTGGTAAGAATAGAAAAAATTTTAATGATTGGCTCGAATATTTAGAAAAACAAGGCTATACAAACTATTGGAAAATATTTGATGCAAAAGATTATGGAATACCTCAAAGAAGACCTCGTGTCATTGTAGTATCTAAATATGGAAAATGTAGTACCGATTTAATTAAAGATAATGAATTAACAATAAAAAAAGATATCAATGATATAATAGACTTTAATGAAAAAGGATGGAAAAAATTTATCCCAAAATCTGAGATTAAAGGTTCTGTTAAAGTTGGACAATATGCTTTTTTAGATGACCGAGATTGGAAAATAAATGGTGTAATGATTGGTAAAGTATGTTCAACACAGAGAGCAGGTAGGACAGGATTAAAATTAATAAAAAATGAAAATGGGCAACTATTTGAAAGAAAACTAAATGCATTAGAATGTTGCAGACTAATGGGATATGAAGATTCAGATTATTATAATATGAAAAATGGTAAATTATCTGATGGTCAAATAATGAAAATTTGTGGCAATTCTATAGTAGTAAATGTCCTAATGAATGTTTTCCAAAATATATATGAGGAGGAAAAACTATGATAAATGGTTTATCACTTTTTTCTAATGTTGGAATTGGAGAGTTGCTATTAAAAAAATGCGGAATAAATATTGTTGTTGCTAACGAGCTTGAAAAAGATAGAGTCGAGTTTTACAAAAATGTATATCCCGAATGTGAAATGATAGCAGGAGATATTAATAAACATTATGAAGAAATAATAAAAAAAGCGAAAGAAAAAAATTGTAAATTCTTAATGGCAACACCACCATGTCAAGGTATGAGTGTTGCAGGTAAAAGAGATTATTCTGATAGCAGAAATAATTTAATAATACCTGTTTTAAATGCTATAAAAGATTTGAATCCAGATTATGTATTAATTGAAAATGTTCCTCAATTACTTAAATTAAAAATTAATTATAATGGGAATAACAATACAGTTGAGAAAATAATTCAAAAGGAATTTGAAAATATTTATAATATCAATGATAACAAAATAATTAATGCCCGAGATTATGGGGTTCCTCAAAACAGAAAAAGAGCTGTAATTTTGTTAAATAAAAAGAATAAATGGGAATTTCCAAAAAAAGAAAAAAAGATTGTAACTGTTAGAGATGCAATTGGAGATCTTCCAAGTGTTGAAGCTATTATTAATGGCAATAGCAATTACTTCATTGGTAATGATAAAAAAATTGAAAAGTGTAAAAAAATACATAAATGGCATATTCCAAGAGAGCATTCGTTAAGACATGTTGAAATAATGCAACATACCCCAACTGGGCATTCGGCATTCGAAAATGAAGTTTATTTTCCTAAAAAAATAGATGGCACTCGTGTTAAAGGATACAATACTACTTATAAAAGGATGGAATGGGATAAACCAGCACCAACAATAACTATGGCAAATGGTGTTATATCTTCCCAATGTAATGTTCATCCAGGTAGATTAAACGAGGATGGAACATATAGTGATGCAAGAGTTTTAACCATTTATGAAATCATGAAATTGTTTACAATTCCTGATGATTGGTGTATACCTGAATGGGCAAATGAAAATTTTATAAGAAAAGTTATTGGTGAGGGTATTCCACCATTATTAATCTTTAAAATAGTAAGTAATTTGGATGGTGATAATAATGAATAGAGATGTATGGTTATTTCCACAGAATTCATGTGATATAAATCAATTTTTTATAACATTAAATTTATTTGGTAAACTTAATGGAATTAGCAGAAAAGAAAATGTTCAACAATTACTTATGGAACAACATTCAAAAATGGGTACATATAATCCATATATAAAAAAAGACTTTTATGATTTTTCTTCTGCTAATCATAAAATTGATGAACCACGTTTTTATGGTGCTATTTATGAAACTGCAAATAAAAAAATACATGTTAGCTCATATGGGGAATTATTATTGAAATATGAGCACGATGAAGTAAAAAGAAATAAAGTATTTATTGGAATGCTTTTCAATATTCAATTTGATAATCCTTATAAAAAAATGAAGAATTTTGATATATATCCATTAAGGCTTATATTTAAATTGTTAACTGATAGTAGATTGAATTATAAATTAACAAACATAGAAATATCAGAAATTCTTTATTATATTAAATCGGTTAGAAATAAAAATGAGTATGATAATATAGTTGATAAAATTCTTGAATTTAGAAATAACAGTATAGAAAAAAATATTGAAGTACTTGTAGTAGATGTGACTCAGTTTATAAAAAACTACGTTAGTTGCAATTATTTATTTAATATTTTGTCCGATATGAATATAACGATACAAGAAAAGGTCAATGACCGTTTTACACTGCATTCTAAGGTTAGAAAGAATCCTACAGTAATTACCACAAGGACATTAAAAATAGCCTCCAATTTATTAGAATTTATTAATAAATATTTATCTGAAGTATCATTATATGAAGAAACTAAAAAGCCATGTGGACTTAGAAGTGACTGGATAAGAAACATTTATAATAGTGTTCCAGAAATACTATTACAAGAAATAGAAGAGAAAGAAGATATGTATACAGAGTATCTACAGATTCCTAAATTGCTTATTGAGACATCAATCAATCCTGACAAATGGTCTAAATTTGAGGAGTATATTACAAAAAGTTTCAATTTGTTTGAAGATGTTGAAGCTGAAACTATTGGAGGTCCAGGGCAACCAGATTCGTTATGTCATTATTTAAAAGATGATATTATTTTTTGTGCAGATGGTAAATCGACACATAAAAAATTATCAAGTATTAATGATGGCAGATTGAAACAACATAGAGTATTATACAATGCTAAATATACCATTGTTGTCACACCAGGATATGTACCAAGTGCAGTAGAAGATATTAAAGGCACTGATACATGTATTATTACATCATATTGTTTTGCGGATTTAATAACAAAATATATATTTAAATTATATAAGAATCATGAAGAATGTAGTTATGAAATATTTAATTCCTTGATTCTTAATAATCTTGGAACAGATTTAAGTGAAAAAATATATTCGATTATAGATGATAGGCTTGGAATTGCAATGGATAATTTATAGATATATATCACTGGTAATATTTATGATAAGAATAGTGGTTTTTAGGATTAAAACTGAAAAGGTGAAGATGATAAAGAAACATTAAATAATCCTCAAAATGAAGAATTAGAACAGATTTATAAATTAAAAGATACTATTTAAGTATTGCCAAAGAAGATATAGATGAGAATGAAAAAAATCAAAAAATAGTTGATTTATTAAAAGAAAATGAAATAATACCTAGTGATTTTAAGGTAAAAAAATTAAAAAGATAGGAGATTAGTATGTTAGCAATCGATATATTCATGTTTTTAATTTTATCAGGTACTATAACAACAGTTGGTGCTTTAGAAATTTATAAAAATATTGAAAAGAAATATTATATGGAAGCAGCTGATAAAGGATTTAAAGAAGCAAATGATGCTCCTAAATTTCTTGATGATTTATTATTTCAATCATTTTCAACTTTACCTAAAATGCTAATTTTTACTTATGTACCATTTCTAAATTTAATTGTTGCTATTAATAAAAGTATATTATTTAATAAAGATAAAAGATTAAAACTAATTACTAATGGAGTTAAAAAAACATTGGCTTATTGAAATGAATGAAAAGGAGAAAGAGTATTATCAAAGAAATAGAACTTATAATAATCTTCAAACAATTAAAAGTAATAATATAGAAGATAAAGAAACTTCAAAGAAAATAGATGATATTTTACATGGGGATGTTGTTATTACCGAAAGTGATGTTGATTTATTTAGAGTTATCAAAACTAATAGATGGCCAAATAGATATTTAGAATTAAAAGAAAAGATAAAAGCTATTAAAGATTTAGAATTAGATAGTAACAAAGAAAATGAACTTATTATGGAAATATTAAAAAGTTATAGACAAGAAGATTTAATAGATAAAGAAAATATAAATAATAGTTCCAAAGTTAAAAAATTAAAAAGATAAATTATTACCTTTTTAATACTTTAATATCTATATTAGGAATTCTGGCTAAATCATTTTCAAAATAAGAAAAAGTATCATTTAAAAAGTTGCTTCTAATTTCTTCAACACTAGTTTCTATTAAACTATGATTATCAAAATAAAAATAACGAGTTTCATCTTCTTCATTTTCAAAATCATATTTATTTAACGTTAAAATCATTAATGGTTTTAATGTTTTATTATTTCTAACTAAAGAAACTCTAAAGTTAGATAATTTTTCATCATAATTAAATAAAGTATTTCTGAGAATTAATAGATAAGAATAAGCATCAATTAAGGCTAGTTTTTTTTCTAAAACTTTAGTAATTATGATTTTAAATCTTGAAAATAAACTATTATCATTAATTAAAGTATTTTTAGTTTCCATAACTTGATTTTTATAAACTTTTAAGATTAGTTTTTCAAATTCTTTTGGATTATTTTTACAAGTTAAACCAACCAAAGGATATCCTAGTTTAGCATTAGTTAAATCACCCATTAAAATAGAAGTAACAGAGTCAGCTATTACAATAAAATTATCATATTTAAAGACTAAATTAGCATGACCTTTTCTTGATTTATCTTTAGAATAATCTTGAATTTGATATTTAATACCTAATTTATCTAATATTTCAGCATAAAGCATATTAAATTCATAACAAACAACTTTATTATTCTCTAAAGTAATATTTTTTAAATTACTAATATTTTCATGATATTTAATAGCATCTTCATTCATAGTATAAAAAAACTCATCATAAGTTAAAAGTTTACATAATTTAATATAGAGAAAAATTGCTTGTTCTAGTTTAGTTAAATTATTTGGTATATTTAAAAATAAAGCATTTAATAATTCTGTATTCATAGTTCACCTTTAAAACTTCGATTATTATACTACAAATAGTAAAAAAGTCAAATTTTATCTTGAAGATTATTCCTATTTTTGATAATATAAAAATAGGTGATAATCGTGGAAGAATTATTAAGATTTAATTATAAGGGAAAAGAATTAGTTGTATTTTCTAATGACGGAGAATTTATCTATGCTAGTATTATAAATGATGAATTAAATTATGATTTAACGGAAGAGGAAAGGATAGTTTTAGATAAGGCTTTAACTTTAACCATGACTTCTCATGATATAGCAGATTTAGGTTATATCAAATATAATCAAAAAAAGTTTAGACATTTCTATGATAATGGCAGAGACTTTCATCTTTTTTATGAAGGTGATGATTTAAATATTCCTGATCCTGATGATTTATTTAACTTAAATTATATTTTTAATAATCAAGAAGAATATGTTGCTATTTATAGAAAAGAAAGTTATCATGAAAAACAAGTTAAGAAAATTAAAAGAGTTATAAAAATAGGTGGGGTTTCAACTCTAGTATTAATAAGTCTTGCTGGTATAGAACTTTCTTTAAATCATTTACTTAAAGAAGAACCTTTAAGATTAGTAGCAAATGGAACTCTTCCAACTCCAAATAGCAGAATAGTTTATCAAGATGTTACTATTTCTAATCAAGGAGAAATTGGAGTTGAAGACATTGCTAAGGCAGTTCTATCTAATTCTAATTTAACATCTAATGAAAAAAATTTATTTTTAAAGAGTTCAAGGTTTTTAGAAAGTTTAGCACCATATTTAAATGAAGATGTTTTATATAAATTAAGAAATTTTAAAATTGAATATGCTTCTAATCTAGGAAATAATAATCGAACTGCTGAATGGCAAGATACTCTTTTAACTATGAAAGTTTATAATGCCATAGATTTTGAAAGTGCTGAAAAGTCTAGTTTAAGTCATGAATTTATACATATTTTTAGTAATAATCCCAATATTACATTGGGTCATGCTCTTTATGAGTTTACAACTGCTAATATGAATAATGAATACTATGGTGATAATAGTAATTATGATAATAGTTATAATTGGTTAACAAGATATGGTATGCCTTTAATTCAAATAATTGGTCCTGATAATATTAGAAAATATTATGTTAACCCTCGTCCTAATATCTTAACAAGTGCTTTAATGGAGATTATTCCTGATTATAATATGGCTTGTCATGTTATAAGTAATTTTGATACTTTTAATAATTTATGGCGAAATCATTATGATGCTGATTTTCAAGAAAAATGGGGAAGTACTATGAATCAAGTAATATATGAATTAGATAATGAACTAATGCAATATTATAATGCTAAATATACTAATAATAATTTAGAAAATTTAAGTTGTCTTTATTATCTTGATAAAACCTCAGCATCTTTAAAAATAGCAGATAATTTAGGAGCAAGCGAGGAAACGAAGAATAATATTATAGCTTATCCTGATGCTGTTAGTTTAAAAATGCCAAATAGAAACTTTAATATATATGGTGATTCAAGAATGGTTTTGAATTTTCCAACTGAGTTTAAAGTATCCGAGAAAATTTATACAAAAGAACAATTATTAACTGGTATTGATGGAATGAAATATGAAAATATATTTAAAATAGATTTACCAATGATAAAAGATGGAGTTTATAAAAAGATAGATATTTATACAAATGATATGGAATATCGAGTACCAGATGTTTATAGTC
The DNA here is from genome assembly GCA_947624175.1 of uncultured Bacilli bacterium. Classification (GTDB taxonomy): domain Bacteria; phylum Bacillota_I; class Bacilli_A; order RF39; family UBA660; genus RUG591. The sequence goes on along the minus strand of CANQJD010000003.1, from coordinate 2,171 downwards.
TTGAAAAAAGTAATAAAAAATAGATAAAAAGTAAAAATACATGATATAATAATTACAGGAGGAATGATTATGGAAAAAGCGAAAGTTTATTTTACAAAAGAAATTACACCTGATGCTGTTGTAAAGATGTTTCAGAAATTAAATCATGAATTAAAAGGTAAAGTTGCTATTAAACTTCATTCTGGAGAAGAAGGAAATCAAAATTACTTAAGACCAGAATTTGTGAAGCCAATGGTTGAGTATTTGAAAGGAACAGTTGTTGAATGTAATACAGCTTATGATGGAGAAAGAGATACAACTGAAAAACATACGAAGTTAATGGAAAAACATGGTTGGAGTAAATACTTTACAGTTGATATTATGGATAGTGAAGGGAATATGATTTTAGATATTCCAAATGGTAAAGTTATTAAAAAGAATTATGTTGGGAAACATTTAGCTAACTATGATTCAATGCTTGTTTTATCACATTTTAAGGGTCATCCAATGGGTGGTTATGGTGGAGCATTAAAACAATTATCAATTGGAGTTGCTTCAAGTCATGGTAAAAGATATATCCATTGTGCTGGAGATGAAGATGGTAGTTATGAAGATATGTTTAGAACCGACCAAATTAGTTTTTTAGAAGCAATGGCTGATGCCGCCTCTTCAGTTACTAATTATTTTAAAGATAATATTTTATATATTAATGTTATGTGTAATATGTCAGTTGATTGTGATTGTTGTAGTGTTGCTGAAGATCCTTGTATGAAAGATATTGGAATTCTAGCATCAACTGACCCCGTTGCAATTGATCAAGCTTGTATTGATTTAGTTAAAAAGTCTACTGATCCTGGACGTGACCATTTACTAGAAAGAATTAATTCAAGGCAAGGAACTCATACAATTGATGCAGCCGAGAGTCTTGGAATTGGTACTAAAGAATACGAACTTATTAATGTAGATTAGGTTACCTCGGTAATCTTTTTTTGAAAGGGAATTATGATAATAGAGTATGAAGATAAATATCAAGAGGAAGTTAAAGATTTATTCACTGAATTACAGGAATATATTGTATCTCTTGATAAAGAAAAATTTAATATATTAACAAGTAGTTATAGAGATTTATATTTTGAAAAAACTATTGAAGAAATAAATAATGAAAATGGTAAAATGTTTTTATTAAAAGTAGAGGATAAGATAGTTGGACTTGTGGTTGGAATTATCATGAATAGTATAAATGAATATGATTTTAAAGCACCTATTAGGGGAAGAATAACGGAATTAATTGTAAATAAGAAGTATAGAGATAACGGTTATGGTAAAGTTCTTTTAGAATCTATGGAAAATTATTTAAAAAGGGTAGGGTGTCAAAATATTTTAATTGAAGTTTTTGGTTATAATACAAATGCTCTTAATTTCTATGAAAAGAATGGTTATCATATTCGATTATATGATGTATGTAAAAATATAAAATAACTATCAAAAAGTGATAGTTATTAATCGGTATAATCTTTAATTTGAGAGTAAGCATTTATAAGTATTTCTTCAATATCTTTTCTAGAATTAGCAGGAGATGTACTTGGTAAAGGAATAGCTTTAATCTTAGTTTTAGGATATATATATTTTTGATATAACGTATAGGCTTTACTTCCGGTTGTAAATATTGCTTTAATATTAGAGTTTTTTAAGATATCACTTAAGTCATTCGGAACTGGGTTTTTAATAGTTGCATCACTTGATGAAGTAATTTCACAACTTTTTAAAACATCAAAAAGGGCTATGTTACGTTTTAGTAAAAAACTTATTTTATCTTCTTTAGTATCTTTAATTTCTTCATTATAAACTTTAGAAAGAGTAGACCAGAATCTATTTCTTGGATGTCCATAGTAAAAACCTACTTCTCTGGATTTAACAGAAGGCATACTTCCTAAAATTAATACTTTCGAAGATTTATCATAAATTGGTTCAAGTGTATGAAAAACTTTCATTTATACCACCTTCATAAGTATAGTTTATTTTATTTTAGAGTTATTAGCAACTTTTTTCATAAAAAGTTAAAAAATAGGTTGACATTATTAGATTATTGAGTATAATAATAAATGTCTACTTTTGATGCGAATGTAGTTTAATGGTAGAACTTCAGCCTTCCAAGCTGACCACGTGGGTTCGATTCCCATCATTCGCTCCAG
>CANQJD010000002.1 GCA_947624175.1 uncultured Bacilli bacterium | reverse complement strand
TGATTAAAAAATTTAATTAATTGTCATCATATTATAAAATAGTATTAAAAAATTTAAAAAAACCGAAACTCAAGTTATGAAATTATTTACCAAATAATTAATTCATGATATAATGAATTTATTAATTGAAATAGAAAGGATATACTTATGCGAATTAAAGATATACTTGATAAAGATATAGATATTAAGTTTAATAACATTGTTTTAAATAGTAAAAATGCTAAAGAGGGAGATTTATTTATTCCTTATGGTGGTGTTGAAGATAGAACAATGTATATAAGAGATGCTTTATCTAAAAAATGTAGTGCGGTTATAACTGATAAAGATTATGAAGATGATTTAGATAAAGTTATTAAAGTTAAAAACTTAGATAAAGAAATTATTAATATTTTTAATAAATATTATGATTATCCTCTTAAAGATATAAAATTAATTGGAGTAACGGGAACTGATGGTAAAACAACGGTTGCTAATGTTTTAAGTAACTTACTTGATTGTCCTAGTATTGGAACAAATGGTTTTATTATTAATGGAAAAAGTATGCCTTTATCAAATACAACTCCATCCCTTGATGTTTTATATACTTGTTTTGATGAAGCAAGAAATAATAAAGCAAATCATATTGTTATGGAAACATCAAGTGAAGCTTATTTAACAAAAAGAATTGGGGCTTTACCTTATGATATAGCAATTTTTACTAATATTACAAAAGACCATTTAGATAAACATAAAACATTTGAAAATTATTTAAATTGTAAGTTAGAATTATTTAGAAATAGTAAAATTGGTATATTAAATCATGATAGTAATTATTATTATGAGTTTCGAGATGCATCTAAAGAATCTTATTCTTATGGTTATAAACGAGGTTCAACTTTAAGAATTATTTCTCAAAGATTATATTTTGATAAATCTATTATTAATTTTAAATATCAAGGAAAAAAATATAAATTAACATATCCTTTACTTGGAAGTTTTAATGTTTATAATGTTGCTGCTATTATTTTAACGATGCTTGTTTTAGGTTATAATATGGATGAAATATTTGCAAGATTTAAAAATATAAAACAAGTAAATGGAAGAATGGATATTGTTTATAAAGATAAATTTTATGTAGTAATTGATTATGCTCATACAACTAATTCAACTACAAATGTCTTGGAATTCTTCCATAAATGGAATAAAAATATTATTACGATTGTAGGTTCAGCAGGTGGAAGATATAAAGAAAAACGGAAAGAAATAGGGAAAGTTGCTTTAAAATATTCAAAACTTGTTATATTTACAATGGATGATCCAAGATATGAAGATCCTAGTAACATTATAAATGATATGTTAAATAATACTAAGAAAACGAACTATGAAAAGATAGTAAATAGAGAAGTTGCTATATCCTATGCTATTAAAAATGCTAAACCTGGTGATTTAATATTAATACTAGGTAAGGGTGGAGATAGTTATATGTTAGTTGAAGATAAAAAACTTCCCTTTAGTGATTATGAAATAGTAAAAAAGTATTTGCCAAAATAAAAAAATAGTAGTAAAATGATAATATAGAAAGGTAGTTGATACTATGAAAAATATTCTTGATACAAAAGTTAACAATTTGTCAACCATGGGGGGGGTATAGTATTTAATTACCTAATTTTTATAATAGACTTTAATAGACATAGAAAGCTAGTTTTAATCTAGGTTTCTATGTCTTTTTGTCGTTTTTTAAGGAGGAATATATGGAAGTAGAATTAAAAAAGAAAAGTAAAAAAGGAAAAAAATTAGTAATAGGAATATTGTTAGTATTAATAGTAACAATAGGTATTTCTTATGGTTTATTTAAGTATTCAAAGGTTTCTGATAACCAACAATTAATTGCCGGAGATATTTATATGAAAGCGATTAGTAATGAGATTACAAGTGGTAATATAAGACCAATGGATACGGAAGAAGGAAAAACTAACGGCAATAAATATAAGTTTAAAGTAGAAGGCTATAATAATTCTAAAAAAGATATCTATTATGGAATCTATTTAAAATACGGAGAAGAACAAACAGGTAAAGAAAGATTCAAAGATGAAGATATCATGATATATTTAACTGAAACTAAAGATGGAGTAACCAAGGATGTCTTTGGACCAGGGAGATTATCAGATTTTAATAGGAATTTAATATATGCAAATACAATAGAAGGAAATATAAGTAAAGAAGATAAAGTAGATATCGATTATGAATTAACAGTTTGGTTAAATGATAATATCTTAATAAGTGATACAGAAACCGAATGGGAAGGAAAGACAATATACACAAGTGATGAATTTGCAAATAGTTATTTTTCACTTGATGTAGAAGTAGAAGGAGACTTTGTAGAAAAGAATCTAACAAGTGGAGAAACTAGTATTACAGCCATTAAAGTGGATTCATTAAGTGAATACGATTTAAAAGAGTCACCTCTTTCAGATGAAGATATCAAAGTAACAATTAGTACTAATAAACCAGCAAGTAAAATAGTAGTAACTAATATAACAACTAATGAAAAACAAGAATTAGTACCAAATAAAGTAGGAGATAATTATCAAGTAGAAATAACATATGACAAGTATACTAAAGCAAGTTATTATGTAATCTATACAGATTCAAAGATAAGTGATACATATTATTATACAGTTAATATAAATCCAGAAAGATATACTTTAATAGAAAAACCAACGGAAGCAATATGTATAGCAAGGACATATAATGGAGAAAGTCAAGATTTAGTAGAAAATAATAAAGAAGGATATACACTTGATAATTATAAGCAGAAAGATGCAGGAAGTTATCAAATAAAGGCAATCTTAAAAGAAAACTATAGATGGAGTGATAAATCACAAGAAGATATCACAATCAATTGTAGTATAGGAAAGAAAGATTTAATAGTAACCCCAGACTCAAATCAAAGTAAAGTATATGGAACTGATGATAAAGATTTAACCTATACTTATACAGGTAATTTAGAAGAACCAGGATTTACAGGAAAATTAGGAAGAGCCGAAGGAAATGATGTTGGGACATATCTAATAAATAAAGGAACGTTAGATATAGAAGATAAATTACCATTTAAAGCAAGTAACTATAATTTAAAATTCTCTGAAACACCAGTTAATTTTGAAATAATTAAAGCAACTCCTAAGTTAACTTTAAGTAGTGAAACGGGAGAAGTATTAGAAGGAAAAAGTGTAACGATAACAGGAACAATAACTCCAAATACAGCAGGAACATACACAGTAACAACCAGTAAAGAAGGAATCGTAACAACCAAAGTAAGTGGAAATGAAATAACAATCACAGGAGTATCTAATGGAAGTGTAGATGTAGTAGTAACCTTTAATCCAACAGATACCAAGAATTACAATAAATCCAATAGTGTAACTTATAAAGTAACAGGATATAAAGTAGCAAGTGAAGCAACATGTGCAAATCCAACTTATAATGGAACGAGTCAAAACTTAGCATCAGGAGGTATAGGAATAACATTAGGAAGTAATGCAGGAACAGATGCAAAAGATAATTATTCAGTAACTGAAACTTTACAAGAAGGATATCGTTGGAGTGATAATACAACAGGAAATAAGACTTTAACATGTAAAATAAATAAAAAGAATGCAAGTATAACGGCAAATGACCAAACAGTAACCTATGGAACCGGAATAACAAATGCAGTAAGTCAAGCAACAGCTAAAGATTTAGTAACTAATCATACATTAGGAGCTATAACTTTAACAGCATCAACTAAAGATGTACCAGGAGGAAAGATAACTCCAAGTAATGCCAAGATAATGTCAGGGGAAACAGAAGTAACAGCAAACTATAACTTAAGTTATGTTGATGGAACCTTAACAATTAATAAAAAACAAATAACAGTAACCCCAAATAGCAATTTATCTAAAACATATGGTGATACTGACCCAACTATAGGATATAGTAACACTGGAGCCATATCAGGAGAAAATCCAGTATTTACAGGAAAGTTAGGAAGAACAATAGGGGAAAATGTCGGAACCTATCCAGTCAATCTAGGAAATCTAACATTAAGTGATGGAGAAGGATTTAAAGCAAATAATTATAGTTTAACATTAGCAAGTGGAACATATAACTTTACAATTACTCAAAGAGAAACAACAATAACTCCGGTAAATCAAACGATAACCTATGGAGGAAGTATAGATAAAAGTGTAAGCAAAGCAACAGCAAGCAATTTAGTAACAGGACATAGTTTAAGTGAAATAACCTTAACAACAACGGATACAAATGTAACAAGCAGTGGAAAGATAAGTGCAAGTGGAGCCAAGATAGTAAATGGTTCTACAGATGTAACAAGTAACTATAAAATAAGTTATGGAACTGGAACCTTAACAATCAATAAAGCAGATGTTGAAGCAGGAAGTTGTGCTAATAAAACTTATAGTGGAGCAGAACAAACAATCGTAAATACAGTAAGTGGAGTAAATTATACAACAACAAAAGGAACAGATGCTAAAACATATACTATAACAGCAACTCCAGACTCTAATCATAAATTTTCAGATAATGCAGCAAATAAGACATTAAGCTGTAGTATAGGAAAAAAGAGTGTAACTCTAACTTGGAATGTAGGAACTTATACTTATAATGGAAGTAATCAAGGGCCAAGTGCAACAGTAGCATCCGGAGCAATAAGTGGAGAAACTTTAACTATTTCAACGACAAAACAAACTAATGCCGGGACTAATATAACATCAACGGCAACTGTATCAGAAGTAAGTGGAGGAAGAGCAAATAAAGATAACTACACAATATCAAATCCAACTCAAACTTATACAATTGCTAAAGCAACTCCAACTTTAACTTTATCTTCAAGTAGTGGTAATGTTCTTGTAGGTTCTACAATATTATTTACAGCAAGTGCTAAATTCAATAATAATGATGTAGCAGGAACATATACGGCAACATCACAAAATAGTGGAATAGCAACAGCAAGTGTATCAGATAATACTATAGCTATAACTGGAAAAGGTGCTGGTACAACCAATATAACAGTTGGTTTTAATCCAACAGATACAACTAATTATAATAGTGCTACTTCTCAAACTTATAGTGTAACTTCTAAAATACCAACTGCAGTTGATAAAGTATTAGATAAAGTCAAAGACAAAAGTTGTAATCCAATAGTAGAAGATGAAGATGGAACAATCTATTTTTCAGGAAATGATGAATGTATAGATTTTAACTATGTATGGTATTCAGGGAAATTATGGAGAATAACCGCGATAAATCCAGATGGAACAATGAAAATGAGAATGCAAGATGCTATAACAGCAATATATTGGGGTGAAAATACAACATATAAAGATTCGTGGATATATCAATGGTTAAATGAAGATTTTAAAGATACCCTTTATAATTATCAAAATATAATTGTCCAAAATGCTGATTGGAATGCAACTCCAGATGGAAATAGTATACCAGCAAAACCACCAACAGATAAAACTGCAACAATAGTGCAAGGCAATGTAGGGTTATTAAATGCCTATGAATATTATCAAAGTTATAAAAATATTTCAGGTTCATCTGCTTCTAAGGAAACTTATTTAAAAAATGGAAATAATTATAGTTGGTTTATGACTCCATATAGTAGTTCTATGGTTTGGAATGTTACTAGTGGTGATAAATTGTCAAACGCTTCGCCTTCATCGAGTGCATATGGTGTTCGCCCAGTAATTAATCTAAAATCTGATATCAAATTAAGTGGTGAAGGAACAAAAAGTAATCCATATACGATAACGATTGACAAACCAACAGGAATACCGGGGGATTCAATAAATACAAGATTAAGTGGAGAATATGTAAAAGTAGATAATAAAATATATAGGATAGTAGGAATAGAAAATGGAACTACAAAATTAACAGGTGTAGATTTTGTAAGGGATGAATATGGTTCCATCTTAACAAAACAATTTAGTACTAGTAGGACAAATGAAAGTTGGGTATTTTCACAATGGAATACATATTTGAATGATACTTGGTTAACCACTGAACTTCAAAATTATATAACGGATGGAACGTATTATTTGGGAGCAGTAAAGAATGCAAGTTATAAAAATTCAATATGTAGTGAAAGCAATACAACTGAAACAACAAAAAATTGTGAAAAAACAACTAAAACTTGGACAGGGAAAGTAGGATTACCAAGAGTAGGAGAAATGTTTTCGGTTACAATAGGAAATTCAACATTCTATAGTATGTCTCTTATAACACCTGCCGATTCCGGATACACGATAAGAACTGGTGTTGGGTACTATTTAGAGAGAAGAAAACCTAATGAGATGTATGATGCTGTTCGCCCATCAATTAATCTAAAATCTGAAGTTAAAATAGCAGGTGGAAGTGGAACAATAGATAGTCCATATACTGTATCTTTAGGTACATCATCTCCATCTAATGAAGGACCTGGTATAGTTGATGAGAATATAGGTACTAATAAAACAGCAAGTCTAGGAAGTTGTAATAATTTAATTTATAATGGAGAAGAACAAACATTAGTATCAGGTGGAAAGAATGTAACTTATAGTAATAATAAGGGTACTGATGCTGGAACTTATACAGTAATGGCTACAACTAAAAATGGATATTTCTTTAATGATGGAAGTACAACTAAAACATTAAGTTGCACAATCGAAAAGAAAACATTAGAAGTTAATTATTCAAGTACAAGTGTAAAATATACTGGAGGATTAGTAGCACCTAAAGCAACAGCAATCGGAGTAAATGGAGAGAAAATAGAACTAGAAACAACAAAGAATAAAGAAGTTGGAAATTATACAACCGTTGCTACTATGAAGGATGTTAATCCTAATTATACTTTAAGGAATACAGTTATAGATTACGAGATAACTAAAGATAATGTGAAGGAAGAAGCTAGTGATATTAAAACGAAGGTAGTTATAAACTATTATTTGATGAATAAAGATGGAGTTAATTATACTTTAGTTAATAGTAAAGAAATAGATAGTAAAGAAGGAGATAGTATAACAGGAGAATTAAATAAGTATGATGGTTATATAACTCCTAAAGAAATAACTATTAAAGTAGTTAAAGGAATAAATATAATTAATTATTATTATGAAAGATAAAAATAATATGTAAAGTGAAAAGAAATATTTGTTAAAGTATTTCTTTTCTTTTAAAAATATAGTATAATTCTTGATAGAATAGAGGGATAAAATGATAATTAGAAAACCATATGCTTTCTTAATAAAGTTTTTTAAGATAATACATATAATATTATTTTTATTAATGACTTATATGTTATTTAGAGTTAGAAATATTTATGTCTTTTTTAGTAACTTTTTAAAAACTGGTACGTATACTTATGTTGAAAATATGGCTAGTCAGTATGTTAATATCTTGATGTTAATAGCCTCAATTATATTAGTTGCTTTTGTACTTTTAATTTTCTTTTTAATGAGACAAAAGAAGAAACCAGTCTTTTATTATTTAAGTGCAACAATTTTCTACTTTATTACCTTTATATCCTTATTAGTTTTCATGAGTGTATTTAGTAATTTAGAATTTCAAGCTTATTCTAATCAAGCTTTAGTTATATTTAGAGATTTAGCTATGGTTTTATATTATTTAAATTTTTACTTTATAGTTATTGCATTTATAAGAGGATTTGGATTTAATGTTAAAAAGTTTAATTTTGAAAAAGATATTAAAGAATTAGATATTACAGAAGCGGATCGTGAAGAAATTGAAGTTGGAACTGGAATTGATGTTTCAAAAGTTTCTAATTATTTAAGAAGAAGTAAAAGAAATATAGGTTATTATTTTAAAGAAAATTCGTTTATATTAATAGTATTTGCAGTTATAGTGGTTTTATCAATTACAGCTTACATTTCTTTAGATAAATTTGTTTTTAATAAAACATTTCATGAACAAGATATAGTAGCAGTTAATAACTTTGATTATAAAATAAATGCATCTTATTTAACTAATAAAGATAAATATGGAAATATTATTAAAGATAAAAATACTTATTATTTAATAGTTGATTTTAATGTTATAAATAAAAATTCTGAAAGTTTAAAATTAGAAATTAAGAATACAAGAGCAAAAATTAAGAATGATTATTATTATCCAGTTACTAATGTATCTTCTAAATTTAGTATGTTAGGAACTAATTATAGAACTCAAACTTTAATACCTAATAAAGATAATAATTATATAGTTATATATGAAATTAAGAATGCTAATATAGAAAATGAAAAGATAATATTAGAAGTTTATAATGGTAAAAGAGTAAATAATGGAGAGGCTATTTTATATTATAAAGATGTTAGATTAAATCCATATGTATTTAAAGAAAGTGAAGATAAAGAATATAAATTAGAGTCTGAAATAGATTTAAGTAAAACTTATTTAAAGAAGGGTAAATTTAAACTTAATTCATTCGAAGTTTTAGATATTGTTGATTATACTTATAATAAATGTAGTAAAGATAAATGTGATGAATATAAAGCTAGTGTTGTTCCTAGAGCGGGTATGAAAATAATTAAATTTAGTTATACAAGTGATGTTAAAACTAATTTATTTAATTATTTAAAATTAGAATATAAAATAGAAGATAAAGAGTATAATGTTAAAAATTCAAATATAAGAGTCGTTACTCCAAGTAACTATTCAGATGATAGTCAATTAGTAGAAGTACCTAGTGAAATAGCAAATGCTATTAATATAAAGTTTATTTTTGATTTATGGGGATATAAATTTTCAGTTCAATAGTGTCAAATTATTGTAAATAAGAGAAGTTTCTTATTAATAAGTTTCTTATTATGTAGTATACTTATAGAGATAGGAGTGAAATATCAATGTATTTATTAACAAAATCTATATTAGCAGTTATGGTTGGATTTATATCTTCAGTTATCCTAGGTTTCTTTTTAATACCATTACTTAGAAGAATGCATATGGGACAAAAGATTAGTAGTTATGTATCTGTTAGACATCAAGTTAAAGAAGGAACTCCTACGTTTGGAGGATTAATATTCATTTTACCAACTTTATTAATTGTTTTTGGATTATTAATTACTCATAAAATGGAATTTACAGAAGATTTGCAAATAGTTTTGTTTGTCTTTATTAGTTATGCTTTTATTGGTTTTTTAGATGATTATTTAAGTCATAAAAGAGGAAAGAATGAAGGATTAACAGAAGTTCAAAAAATATTAATGCAACTAATTGTTGCAGTTATAGTTTTTTATCTATATATTAAAAATGGAGGACAAACCTCTTTAGTAGTTTCAACCTTAGGTATTAATATTGAAATGAAATGGTTATATGGAATATTTATTTTGTTTATTTTAGTTGGAAGTAGTAATGCGGTTAATTTAACGGATGGATTAGATGGGTTAGCTGGTGGATTATCAGCTATTGCTTTTATTGCTTTTTCCCTTATATCTTTAATGGTTGGCTATATAGATATGGGTATATTTACATTGATATTAGCAGGTTCTTTAGTTGGATTCTTATTTTATAATGCATATCCAGCTAAAGTATTCATGGGCGATACTGGGTCACTGGCCTTGGGAGCAACCATGGGTGTAATTGCTATTTTAACACATAGAGAAGTAACCCTTTTAATAGTTGCTTTAGTATTTGTAATTGAAACTTTATCAGTTATTATCCAAGTTATTTGGGTTAAATGTTTCAACAGGAGATTATTCTTAATGACACCAATTCATCATCATTTTGAAAAATTAGGTATGCCAGAAGTTGATATTGTTCGAATGTTTTGGTTAGTTGGCTTAATCTTAGCTATGGCTGGAATTATCTTTGGAGTTTGGATTTAATTCCAACTTTTTTTATTATTTTGAAAAAAATTACCATACTAATAATGGTGATAAAATGAAAATATTAATAACAGGAGCAGGAAGTAATATTGGTTTTGAAACAGGAATAAAGTTAGGTAAACTTAATCATTTAGTTTATTTAACTGTGCATCATGATTATGAAGTAGATACGGTTTTAGAAAAAGTAAAAGAATTAAAACTAGATAATAATATTAAATGTTTTAAACTTGATATTACAAATGAATCAGATAGAAAGAAAATAAGAAAATTAGATATTGATTGTTTAATCAATAATGCAGCAATAGGAGTAGGTGGTTCAATGTTAGAGATTCCAATTGATTTAATGAAAGAAAATTTTGAAGTTAATGTCTTTTCTACTTTAAGATTAACTCAAATTTATTTAGGACATTTATTTGCTAATAATAAAAAAGGTAAAGTTATATTCACGTCATCTATAGCTGGTATTATTCCAATTAGTTTTCTAGGTAGTTACTGTGCTACTAAAGCTAGTTTAATTACAATAGCAACGGTTTTAAAAAGAGAAATAAAATTATTAACTAATAATATTCAAGTTAAATTAATTGAACCTGGTATCTATAATACAGGTTTTAATGATATAATGCTTGAAAATAAATTAGAAAGAAAAAGTAGTTATTTTGATGATTTAGAAAGTATTAGTTTAAAACAAAAAAAATTATTTGAATTAATGGGTCATGATGATTTAGATAGTATAACTAAAAAAGTAGTAGAAGCAGTTTTAGATAATTCAAATAAATTTCTTTATAGGGCTCCTCTTTTACAAGTTATTATGACAAAACTTTATATGCTATTTTTTAAGTAAATATTTGATTAAATGTGATATAATCTATATTGAGGAGTGTGATAATATGAAGTTTCATCATATAGGAATAGCAACGGAAGATATAGAAAAGAGTATTGAAAAATTAAAAAAATATTTTGATATTAAAGAGATTAGTAAGATTGTTTATGATAAAAATCAAGATGCTAATTTATGTATGTTAGAAATGAATGATGGAATCATGATTGAATTAATAAGTGGAGGAGTAGTTAGTAATTTAGTTAAAAAACGTCAATATCTTTATCATACATGTTATAGTGTTAAGAATATTGATGAAATGATTGAAAAGTTAACATCAGATGGAGCATTTTTAGTAAGGGAAGCTAAAGAAGCTATCCTATTTAATAATAAAAGAGTTGCATTTTTAATGTGGGATTTAGGATTAATTGAATTAGTTGAAGAATAATAGTTTATGTAAAAATTTGTAATATCACTTGGCAAATATTTGTTTTAGTGATATTATTTTTTATGGTGAAGGTAGTATGAGTTTAGTAACATTAGTATTTTTATTATTTTGTGTAATTGTTTTAGGTATTTATTTTATTGTACCTAAGAAATTTCAATGGATAGTTTTACTTATATCTAGCTTATTCTTTTTATTTTATAAAAATTTTACTATATTAACGATTATAGAAGCTTTAATTGTAATATTTACATCTTATATAATAGGAATATTAATAGAAAAAAATAAAGATAATCATAAAAAGAATTTTTATTTAATAATTGGAATTGTTATAATTCTTGGGTTATTACTTTATTTAAAATATTCTAATTTATTTATTACAACTATTAATCATTTATTTAATACCAATTATGAATTAGTTAAAAGAAATTCTTTAGTTGGAATTAGTTATTATTCCTTGATTATGATTAGTTATTTAATTGATATTCAAAGAGGTAGTATTAAAGCTCAAAGAAATATATTTAAGTGTGCTTTATTCATGTCTTATTTTCCAATTTTAACATCAGGACCATTTATTAGATATGAAAATATTAAAGATGATTTATATGGTTCTCATAAGTTTAATTATGAAAGGGCAAGAAGAGGATTACTTCGAGTTTTAATTGGGGTATTTAAAGTATTAGTTATATCTGAAAGATTAGGTAATTTTGTTAATACTGTTTATGGTAATCTAAATGGATTTTCAGGTATTTATATATTTATAGCTGCTTTATTATTTACAATTCAATTATATACTAACTTTTCAGGTTCTATTGATATAATCATGGGAATATCTGAGATTATGGGTATTAATTTACCAGAAAACTTTGATAATCCGTTTTGTGCTAGAACGATAACCGAATTTTGGAGAAGATGGCATATAACATTAGGTGCTTGGCTTAAAGATTATATCTTTTATCCTTTATTAAAATCTAATTTTATGCAAAAGTTAAATAGGGTTTGCAAAGATAAATTTGGGAAGAAAGTTGGTAAAAAAGTACCTTTATATTTATCAATGCTTATCATGTGGACAATGATTGGAATTTGGCATGGTGGTGCTTATACTTATATAATTGGGTCAGGTCTTTTACAATTTTTGTTTATGTTCTTAGAAGATAATTTGGAGCCGGTTGCAATATTAATAACTAGTAAATTAAAAATAAATCGGGAATCATTTGGTTATAAACTTTATCAAAGAATTAGAACTTATTTATTGTTTTCCTTCTCAATGATTTTCTTTAGAGCAGAAAGAGTAAGTGAAGCTCTTAAGATTATAAAAGGAATATTTGTTAATCATAAAACTAAAACACCTTTCTTTAATATTCATGTTTATAGTGGAAAAATTGAATTATTAGTCTTTATCTTTGCTATTATTTCTTTAATAGTTATTGAAGTTTTGAATCGTAAAGGGGATATAAGAGATAAAATATTAAAACGAAATATAGTAATTAGATGGTTAGTTTATTATATTTTAATCTTTGCTATTATGATAATTGGTTGTTATGGACCTGGTTATGACCCAGCTACGTTTATTTATCGAGGTTTTTAGGTTATGAAGAAGTTAGGAAAAATTATAATATTTATAGGGATATTTTTAGTAATCTTTATCATAGTTAGTAAAGTTCTTCGAATTCAAAGAAACCCAATTACAGAGTTTTATAAAGAACCAAAGAATTCATTAGATGTAATTTATATTGGAGGTAGTAATGCTTATGCTCATTTTAATACGACTTTAGCTTACAATGAGCATGGTTTTACAACAGGAATGTTATCAGCTGATGCTGTTCCTTTAGCTGCAACGAAATATTTAATTAAAGAAAGTCTTAAATATCAAAAACCGAAAGTTTATGTTATAGATATCGCGAGAATCACAGAATATTTTTCAATGATAGAAGAAGGTCAAATTAGAAAAGTAACAGATGCTCTTAAGAAATCTCAAAATCGAACCGATTGTATAAATGAACTTTTAAGTTATACCAGTGTTCCTAAAAGTGAATATATTAATTATTATTTTAGTTTTTTTACTTATCATGATTTTTGGAAAGATAAAAATGCTTTAAGAGCTAATCTTTTAAATAGAATGGAGCTATATAAAGGATATTTATTTAATATAGATGTTGCTCAAAAAAGAAAACAGACTCCTAATGTTTGGACTGATGAAGAAAAAGTTCTTCATGGAGATACGATTAATACTTTAAATGATTTATTTAAATATATTAAAGATAATAACTTAAATGTTATCTTTGTAGTACCTAAAAGAGTTTTTGGAGAAGTTGAACTTCCTTTAATAAATTATGGTGTTAAATATATTAAAGAGAATGGTTTTGAAGTTATTAATTTTAATACTTTAGATGATTTTCAAGTAGATTTTGATACTGATTTATATAACTTTGCTCATTTAAACACCTATGGTGCAACAAAATATACTTTATATTTTTCTAGGTATTTAAAAGAAAATTATGATTTAGAAGATCATAGAGGTGATAGTAAGTATAAGTCCTGGGATATGGCTTACGAAAAATTTAAACATGATTATAGAGAAACAACTGGTGATAATTTTGAAGAGTTAGTAAGAGAATATAAAGAGATGGGATATTAATAATCTAGTATGTTAATTTACATACTAGTTTTATTAGTTTACAAAATAAGTGAAAATAATTTAAAAAAAATAACAATTAAGATTGTCAAATTAACATCTTTGTGATATTATTTTATTATACGGAGGTATATTTATGGAAGATAAAGATAATAACTACGAAGAAGATTATAATAAATATATAGAAGAAGATGAAGAAGAAAGAAGACATGGAATGCCATTTTTCCTTTTATTCTTGTTTACAACGGTTGGAGTATTATTTGCTTTAGGATTATCTTTTTCAACTATTAACTTTTTAGATAAAAATGAAACAATTAATTCATTAATTTCCACGATAACGGGAGATGATGATAAAGAAAAATATGTTATTACTTATACAGAAAATACAGGACCTTATTCAAGTGGTATTTATTTAGTTAATCAATTTCCAATAACCGATGCTGAAGGTAAGAGTTTTGAAGGAGAAGGAAGAGTATTTGTTTTTTCACTTATAATTGGTGATAAAACAGCAGGTGCTTATTATGAATTTACAGCTGTTCCTAATTCTGGCAATACTTTACCAAGTGGGGATGTTAAAATATATTTAGAAAAGAATGGTAAAGGCGTTGATTATTCATATAAAGATAATGGTAAAGTAAAAGTATATACTGATTATCAAAAGAGTAAGTATGATGAAGCTGAAGGGGTTGTCATCTATAGTGATACGATAAGTGAAGAAGAAGCAGAAAAAGGAAGAATTGATTTCGTGATGCGGATGTGGGTATCTGAAGATGTTAATTCTGCTGATGCAAGTTTTTCTAACAAAACCTTTGGAGTTAAAGTTAATACTTATGCAGCCTTTGTAGATAGGTGATAGTATGAAAAGTACTCAAGTAAATACAACTCTTGATAAAGTTAAATGGTGGTTTAATTTTATATCATCTATTCTTATGAACTCGGTTATTGTCGTTTTAATATTAGTAGGTATATTATTTGCTGCCTATTATATAGATGTTACAAAGAATTCTCATACTGGTAATTGGAAACCTCCTTTATATGGAGCGTATGTTATAGTAAGTACTAGTATGGAACCAATTATTCATGTTCAAGATGCTATTGTTATAAAAAGAGTTGATGAACCTAAAATTGGAGATGTTTGTACTTATTTATCGAAAGATCCAAGATGGTTAGGTATTAAAATAACCCATAGAATTATAGGTATTGATGTTGATGAAAATGGAAATAGAGTATATATCTTTAAAGGAGATGCTAATAATGTAGCTGATCAAATGCCAGTTGAATTAAGTCAAATATATGGAAAAGTTATTATGAAAATACCAAAGATAGGTTATATTCAATATTTCTTATCCCAAGCTTATGGTTGGATTATTGCAATTGTTATTCCTTGTGTTGGAATTATAACTTTTGATGTAATAAAACTTGTTAAAACTATGCAGCAAAAAAGAAGATTAAAAAGAGGTGTAAGATGAAAAATAAATTTTTACTATTTATAGGTGGATTATTATTAGTTGTATTTTTAACCTTTGGGACTTATTTTTGGTATATCTTTTTCCTAAATGCCAGTGCTAGTTATGGAAGTAGTACTACGAATGACCCAAATCGAAGTGGCGATATTGTGATGACGGATGACGGGAATAATGTTGTAGATGCTGATGCTAATAACCATGAAGGAGATAACTTAGAACAAGTTGCCGCTTATAATTTCAAGGTTCGAAATACAAATTTACAAAAAGGAAATTATACTTTATATATAGAAGATGTGCCTGTTAATACCATAAATGATGGTTGTACAGAAGCAACTTTATTAAAAAGAAGTCAATTAAGATATCAATTAATCATGAATGATGAAGTAATTAAAGAAGATAAATTATCAAATATAAAAGATAATATTTTAGATTCAAGAAGTATTGGAGGTAATAAAACAAATACTTATAAACTTCGAATTTATATAGCCTCAGATACTACCGATTGGCAAGGTAAACATTATCATTATAAAGTAGTTATGAATAAGGAGAAATAGATGAAAAAATTTATTCAAGAGTATTTAAAGATATTTGCTTATACAGGACTTGGACTAGCTATGATAATTAGTAGTTTCTATTTATTAATTAATTTTTATCATAGTAGTGAAGTTTCTAAAGTTTTATATATTTCTGAAAATGATACTAATTATACAGCTTATAGAGAAAAACTTGGAAAAATAAAGAGTAACTTATCAGATTTTTCTAGGAAAACTGGTACTAGTTCAGCTTATAAAACAATGTATAATAAATTAACAACTTGTAATCAGGTTTTAAATACTGATGGAATGTTATCTCAAATAGAAGTTAATAAAAGATATAATTCTTTTGATGTTTATAATTTAGGAACAAGTTTTCAAGCTAATGCTTTAAATATTTGTTGGGCTGTTCAATTAAGTTATTTAACCGATCCAGAATTATTACCTAAAGAGTTCGAAGATGTAGCACCTCTTGTTACAAGTAGTGTTAATTCAATTGCTAGCCATGTTGATTTTGCAATTGATGAATTACAAAATAATAGTAGTTATTTCATGACCACGAAGATTACTTCTTCAACAATTAGAGACTATTTAAGTTCTGATTATCAGGCTATTGCTTCATCTTATAATGATTTTGCTGATATCGTCTTAGGTTTATCAGAGATGATTAACAGGGGAGGTAATGACTAATGACAAAGATATTAAATAAAATGTTTTATTATATTAAAAATTTAGTATTACCATTCTTGTTAGTTGCAACTATTTATATTGTTATGATGATGTTTCAAAGACTAGAAAAAGAACCATTTGGTGCTAATTTCTTTGAATTTTTAGGAGTTATCTTACCATATATAATATTAATAATCTTATTACTAGTTAATACTTTCTTAAGGCAAGATGAAGTAAGAAATAATTTATTCTATAATATAGTATCTTTTATGGTAATCATGACAATTGCAGTCTTCTGTTATAGGTCAATTCTTGATAAAAATATGCTTATGTGGCATCGTTATAAATATGATATTAACTTTACTTATTTTACAGATCAAATTGCACCTCTTAAAGTAATGCTTTACTTATTGTCATTTAGTAATGTTATGTTAATGATTAAAGGTTACTTAAATGATAAAAAAGAAGATAAGAAAGTTAAGAAAAATTTAGAAGTAAGTGAATAAAAATTAGTTTTTAAAACATGATATCTATGGTGATATTATGTTTTCTTTTATTATTCAAATTTTAATTAGTTTATT
This sequence comes from uncultured Bacilli bacterium, assembly GCA_947624175.1. Taxonomy (GTDB): domain Bacteria; phylum Bacillota_I; class Bacilli_A; order RF39; family UBA660; genus RUG591. The sequence goes on along the minus strand of CANQJD010000002.1, from coordinate 50,811 downwards.
TATTATCTTAAGTTTTTATACAGTATTAAATAAAAAAGAAATCGGAATTTTAGAAATAATTACTTTATTATTTATATTTAATATATCTCTTTTTACTCTTTATCGTGGTTTAAATCTTCTTTATACAATTATTTTATCTTTAATCGTCATATTAGTTTATTATTTATATATTTATTTATATAAAAAAGATATTGTAAGAAAAGTTAATGATGATAAAGTATTTATAAACAGAGGGATAATTAATTTTAAGGAATTAATAGAATCAGGATATACTTATGAAGGATTATTATATAATTTAAGAAAAAGAGGAATCAAAAATCCTAATTTAGTTGATTATTGTATTAAAAAAGGAAATGATTTAATCATTTTTAAAAAGAATAGTGTTAGTAATTATCCAATTAGTATAATTATTGATGGTAAAATAATTAAAGATAATTTATTTAGTTTAAATAAAAGTTTAGAATGGTTAGATAAGAAAATAGATGCTGCGAACTTAGAACTTAAGAATATAAATTATGCATACTTTAAGAATAAAGAAGTCTATTTCGTGACAAATTAAGACAAACTACTTGATTTTTTGCATAAAATATGCTATAATTTGCAACTAGGTGGTGAGGAGTATGTGTAATTCGGATATGCAATTATTTTTTGGTATAATTGTTTCATTGTTTGATTTAATTAGATTTATTATCCCAATTTTATTAATTGTTTTATGTACAGTTGATATATTTAAGATAATTGTATCTAAAAAAGAAGATGAAATTAAGAAATTACGTAAAGAAGTAGTTATGAAAATTGTTTATGCAATTATTATATATTTATTACCATTTTTAATACCAATGTTCTTTAGACTTGCTAATAGTATTATTCCTTTTGGTTATAGTGATGAGTGGAAAGAATGTTGGGATTATGTCGAGAATAGTAAAAAAAATAACTAAAATACGAAAAAGACTTGATTTATTTTCAATAATTTAGTATTATAAAGTTATAGAAGTTTGTGTTGGGAGGAATTATAATGAATTTAGTTCAAACTTTAGTAGATATTAATGATTTATGTGCTGAGGATACATTAATCATGCTTGTTGTATCAATTGTTAAGGCTGTATTTACAATTATTCAATTTGGAGTGCCTGCTGTACTTATTATATTATGTGCAATTGATATGTTCAAAGCTATGACTAATGGAGATGAAAAAGAAGTTAGTAAAGCTAAAAAGAATTCAATAAGAAGATTAATTTATGCATTAATTATTTTCTTGATTGTACCACTTTTAAAAATCATTATGAATACTGTTAATAGCATTGTTAAAATTGATGAAGGAACGACAGCATTCACAGCTTTCTTTGCTTGTTGGGATAAGTCAGGAAATACTAGTGGAAGTTTAATTGATGGTGTAAATAATAGTTCAGTTAAAGGAAAATGCTGGGATGCAAATGGTAATGAAGTTAATCTTACTAAAAGTGAATGTGAAAAATATGCCGATTATTTTTGGGATACAGGTGAATAGAAAATTTAGAGGTCTTAGGACTTCTTTTTTTGTCTATTAATGTCAAGTAAGTAAAAAAGTTGTTGCAACGATGACTTTTTTTTAATATAATATATGAGTTGGGAGGAATAGAGATTATATGAAATATGTGTATGCCTTTGAAGAAGGAAACAAAGACATGCGGAATCTTTTAGGTGGAAAAGGTGCTAATTTAGCTGAAATGACTAATTTAGGATTACCAATTCCTGAAGGATTTACAGTTACAACTGAAGCATGTACAAACTATTATGAAAATGGAAAGGTAATTAGTAAAGAAATTGAAGATCAAATTTTTGATTACCTAAAAAAACTTGAAGAAAAACGAGGAAAGAAATTTGGAGACAATGAAGATCCACTTTTAGTATCTGTAAGAAGTGGTGCTAGAGCTTCTATGCCAGGTATGATGGATACAATTTTAAACTTAGGTTTAAATGATGTAGCGGTTGTTGGTTTTGCTAAAAAGACTAATAACGAAAGATTTGCTTATGATTCATACCGTAGATTTATTCAAATGTATTCAGATGTTGTTATGGAAGTACCAAAATCATCTTTTGAAAAGATAATTGATGAAGTTAAAAATGAAAAAGGTGTTAAATACGATACTGAATTAGATGTTGAGGATTTAAAAGAATTAGTTAAAAGATTTAAGAAAGTTTATAAAGATGCTATGGGAGAAGAATTCCCTCAAGATGCCAAAGAACAATTAATGGGAGCTGTTAAAGCAGTATTCCGTTCATGGGATAATCCAAGAGCAATTGTTTACCGGAGAATGAATGATATTCCAGGTGATTGGGGAACAGCAGTTAATGTTCAATCAATGGTATTTGGAAATATGGGAGATACATCAGGTACTGGTGTTGCTTTCACAAGAAATCCATCAACTGGTGAAAAAGGTATTTATGGTGAATACTTAATTAATGCTCAAGGAGAGGATGTTGTTGCAGGAGTTAGAACTCCTCAACCTATAACAAAACTTGCTGAAGACTTACCAGAATGTTATCAAAACTTTATTGAAATTGCTAATAAGCTAGAAGACCATTATAAAGATATGCAAGATATGGAGTTTACAATTCAAGAAGGAAAACTTTATTTCTTACAAACGAGAAATGGTAAAAGAACAGCTCATGCTGCTATTAAAATTGCCTGTGATTTAGTAGATGAAGGAAAAATCACGAAAGAAGAAGCTTTACTTCGAATTGAAGCTAAGAGTCTAGATCAATTATTACATCCAACTTTTGATAATGAAGCTTTAAAGAATGGAGAAGTAGTTGGAACTGGACTTCCTGCATCACCTGGAGCAGCTGCTGGAAAAATTTACTTTACAGCTGAAGATGCTAAGGCAGCTGGTGTTGGTGGAAAAGGTGAAAGAGTAATCCTTGTTCGTCTTGAAACAACTCCAGAAGATATTGAAGGTATGGTTGCAAGCCAAGGTGTATTAACTGTTCGTGGAGGAATGACTTCTCATGCAGCTGTTGTTGCACGTGGTATGGGAACTTGCTGTGTTTCAGGATGTGGAGATATTCATATAAATGAAGCTAAAAAAGAATTTACTTTAGGTGGAGAAACATTCCATGAAGGAGATTATATTTCATTAGATGGAACAACTGGAAAAATCTATAAAGGAGATATTAAAACGGTTGAAGCATCTGTTTCAGGTAACTTTGGAAGAATTATGGAATGGGCTGATGAAGCAAGACGTTTGCAAGTTAGAACGAATGCTGATAATCCAAGAGATACTAAAAAAGCTGTTGAACTTGGAGCCGAAGGAATCGGACTTTGTAGAACAGAACATATGTTCTTTGAAGAAGATAGAATTCCAAAAATTAGAAAGATGATTTTATCTGAAACTCCTGAAGCAAGAGAAGAAGCTTTAAATGAGTTAATTCCATTCCAAAAGGGAGACTTTAAAGCAATGTATAAGGCTTTAAATGGACTACCTATGACAGTTCGTTATTTAGACCCACCTTTACATGAATTCTTACCTACGGAAGAAGATGATATTAAAGCTCTTGCTAAAGATATGGGTGTATCAGTTGAACATTTAAAAGAAAAATGTGCTGAACTTCATGAATTTAACCCAATGATGGGTCATAGAGGATGTAGACTTGCAGTTACTTATCCTGAAATTGCTAGAATGCAAACTCGGGCTTTAATGGAAGCTGCTATTGAAGTATCTGAAGAAGAAGGATTTAAGATAACTCCTGAAATCATGATTCCACTTGTTGGAGAAGCTAAAGAATTAAAATTTGTTAAAGATATCGTTGTTGAAACAGCTGAAAAAGTTAAGGAAGAAAAAGGTTCTGATATGGAATATCATATTGGTACCATGATTGAAATTCCAAGAGCGGCTTTAATGGCTGATAAGATTGCTGAAGAAGCTGAATTCTTCTCATTTGGAACGAATGATTTAACTCAAATGACCTTTGGTTTTTCAAGAGATGATGCTGGTAAATTCTTAGATAGTTATTATCAAAATAAGATTTATGAATTTGATCCATTTGCTAAACTTGATCAAGAAGGTGTTGGACAACTTGTAAAAATGGCATCTGAAAAAGGTCGTAAGACTCGTCCAAATATCAAACTTGGTATCTGTGGAGAACATGGTGGAGAACCTTCAACGGTTGAATTCTGTCATAACATTGGTTTAACTTATGTATCATGTTCACCTTATAGAGTACCAATCGCAAGACTTGCTGCTGCTCAAGCTGCTTTAAAAGAAAAAGAAGCAAAATAATAACATATAATAAAACTAAGATGGCTATTAAGTTTATATCTTAGTTTTTTTTGTTAAAACCTAAAAATTATAGTATAATATTATTGAATAATTTAAAAATAGTCGTATATAAAATTTAATAGAAATATTGTTTTTTGGAACGTTATGTAGTATAATTGTATTGAAAATCAGTGGTAAAAGTGTCAGTGAATTTCAATGAGGAGGATTGCTATGAAAGAAATAAAAAGAGAACAATACTTAAATGAATTAATATCAGCTCGTGAAAATAAACTAATTAAAGTTATCACAGGAATTAGAAGAAGTGGAAAATCATATTTGTTAGATCCAATTTTTAAAAATTATTTGATTTCTGATGGTATTCGTGAAGATCATATTATAAAGTTAGATTTAGATTTAATAGAAAATAAAAAATATAAAGATCCAATGGAACTATTTAATTATGTGATGAATAGGGTAGAAGATAAAAAAATGTATTATGTTCTTTTAGATGAAATTCAATTAGTAAAAGATTTTGAAGAAGTATTAAATAGTTTTTTAAAGAAACCCAATTTAGATGTTTATGTAACTGGTTCTAATTCAAAATTTTTATCTACTGATATAATAACGGAATTTAGAGGTAGAAGTACGGAAATAAAAGTTTATCCATTATCATTTAAAGAATTTATAGAGATAAAAGAAATAGATGAAGATAAGGCATGGAAAGAATATGTTTTATATGGAGGTCTCCCTCCGGTTGTACTTCAAGATAACGAAAAGCAAAAAAGAGAATATTTACTAAATTTATTTGAAACGACATATTTAAAAGATATTATTGAAAGAAATGATATTAAAAGAAAAGATGTATTAGATGGAATTGTAAATATTCTTGCATCATCTATTGGTTCTTTAACAAATCCTATGAAAATTTATAAAACTTATCTTTCAACTGGTGGTAAAGATATTTCACTTAATACAATTATTTCTTATATTGAATATTTGGAAAATGCTTTTTTGATTAAAAAAGCTGAAAGATATGATGTAAAAGGTAGAAAACACATATCTACTCCTTTTAAATATTATTTTACTGATTTAGGTCTTAGAAATGTTAGATTAAATTTTAGACAGCAAGAAGAAAACCATATCATGGAAAATATAATTTATAATGAGCTTTTAATTAGAGGATATAGTGTTGATGTAGGAGTTGTTGAAGTAAGAAATAGTGATGGTAGAACTTATTATGAAATAGATTTTGTTTGTAATATGGCAAGTAATAGATATTATATACAATCAACATTAAACATAGATACACCAGAAAAAAATTATCAAGAATCTCGTTCTTTAAATTGTATTGGGGATAATTTTAAAAAGATAATTATAGTTAGAGATGATATAAATTTGTGGCATAATGAAGATGGTATTTTAATTATAGGAATAAAAGAATTTTTATTAAATAAAAATAGTTTAGAATTATAAATCGATGGTTGAATTAGAAATAATTTCATATTATATAATTAATAAAAAAAATAATTTTCATAAAAAAATGCATTGAAATTCAGTGTCAAAGGTGTCAGTGAATTTCAATAAAAAATAAAACTAAGATGGTTAATTTCTATCTTAGTTTTTTTGATAATTAAAGATTAAGTTTTCAAATTAATTTATTCTGGTTATAAACTCTTTAATTACTTGTTTAAAGTTTGCTTCAACTTTTAAAGCCGTTTCTTTAACATCTTCATGTGATAAAGTTTCATTGAAAATACCAGCTGCCATATTAGTTATACAAGTAATACCAACACATTTAAGGCCAGAATGTCTTGCAACGACAGCTTCAGGGACCGTACTCATACCAACGGCATCAGCTCCCATAACTCTTAGAGCCCTAATTTCAGCTGGAGTTTCATAAGTAGGACCTTTCATATAGGCATAAACACCAATATTGCATTTACCAGTTATTTCTTTAACAATTGGTTTTAAGATTTCAATATATTCTTTGGTATAAACATTACTCATATCAATAAATCTTTCACCGAATTCATCCAAATTAGGACCTCTTAAAACACTTTCAGCAAAGAAACTTAATTGATCTTCAATAATCATTAAATCGCCTTTTTCATAAGTTAAATTAATGCCACCAGCCGCATTAGTTAAAATTAAAGTTTCAACTCCAAGTAGTTTAAATATTCTAATTGGATAAGTTGTTTCAAATAAACTATATCCTTCATAATAATGGAATCTCCCGTTCATTGCAATAATTGGAACCTTATTTAAAGTACCAAATATTAATTCTCCTTTATGACCTGGAACTGTTGAAATAGGAAAGTTTGGAATATCTTTATAAGGTATAATAGTCTTATTTTCAATTTCATCAGCTAAACTTCCAAGACCTGAACCTAAAATAATAGCAATCTTTGGCATTTCTTGAACTTTACCTTTTAAATAATTAACAGTTTCTAAAAATTTATCCATATCAATCTCCTTTCTTAAACTATATCATATTTTTTGGTGAAAAACTAGTAAAAAATTTAATTTCATGATATTATGAGATAGGAGGGTTAGCTATGAATGAAATTAAATGCCCAAAATGTGGAACAGTTTTTACAATAAGTGAAACGGATTATGAAAATATTGTTAAACAAATAAGAGATGAAGAATTTACAAAAGAAATTAAGAATCGAGAAGAGATGTATGCTAAAGAAAAAGAGAATGCTTTAAAATTAGCTGAAGTTAATTTTGAAAATACTTTACAAGAGAGTTTAAATAAGAAAGAGATTGAAATAACCGAACTTAAAAATGAATTAAAAATAAAAGAGGAAAAAACAAAGAATGATTTAGAAAAAACTTATACTGATGAATTAAACAAGAAAGAACTTGAAATAAGCGAATTAAAAAGTAAAATTAAAATTAAAGATACCGAGATGGAGTTAGCGATTAATAAAGCTACTAATGAAAAAGATAAAGAAATAGATGCTTTAAATAATAAATTAGTTATTAATAATCAAGAATATTTAATTAAAGAAAAGAGTTTAAAAGAAAGTTATGAAGAAAAAATAAAAAACAAAGATGAACAAATTGCTTATTATAAAGATTTTAAAGCAAGACAATCAACAAAGATGATAGGGGAATCATTAGAACAACATTGTAATACCGAGTTTAATAAATTAAGACCACTGTTTAAGAATGCTTATTTTGAAAAAGATAATGATATAAAAACAGGTTCTAAAGGAGATTTTATTTATCGAGATTATGATGATGAAAAGGTAGAGATTGTTTCAATTATGTTTGAAATGAAAAATGAAGGAGATACAACAGCAACTAAACATAAGAATGAAGATTTCTTTAAGGAACTAGATAAAGATCGAAAAGAGAAGGGGTGTGAATATGCAGTTTTAGTTTCTCTTCTTGAAATTGATAATGAATACTATAATTCTGGAATTGTTGATGTTTCACATAAATATGAAAAAATGTATGTTATAAGACCACAGTTTTTTATACCCTTAATTACACTTATTAGAAGTAGTGCTTTAAAGGCATTAAATTATAAAAAAGAATTAGAAGTAATTAAAAATCAAAATATTGATATATCGCATTTTGAAGATAATATGAATAAATTTAAAGAAGGATTTGGAAGAAATTATCGACTTGCAAGTGAAAGATTTAAAAAAGCTATTGAAGAAATTGATAAAACAATTAATATGCTTCAAAAAACTAAAGAGGATTTACTTAATAGTGAAAATAACTTAAGACTTGCTAATGATAAAGCATCGGAATTAACAATTAAAAAATTAACAAATAATAATCCAACTATGACAAGGTTATTTGCAGATGCTAAAAAAGAAGTAGTAGGAGAATAACGAGAGTTTTTCTCTTTTTAGGTGGAAAAAATTTAAAAAAATTAGCACTCATATATTGACAAGTGCTAAACATAATATTATAATGGTAGTTAGCAATCGAGAAATTAGAGTGCTAGGAGGGTTGTATGTTAACCAAAAGGCAAGAAAGTATTTTAAAAATGATTGTAACCGAGTATATAAAACTTGCTAAACCAGTTGGTTCAAAGTTAATCTGTGATAAACTTAATTGTTCAAGTGCAACAGTTCGAAATGAAATGATGCAATTAGAAGAATTAGGCTTACTAGAAAAAACTCATACCTCATCTGGTAGGGTTCCAAGTGAAAAAGGTTATCGTTATTATGTTGATAACTTAATGGAATTAAAAGAGTTAAGTGGGGAAGAAGTTTATAAGTTACAAACAGTCTTCAATAATAGTGGACTTGAGTTAAGTGATGTTTTAAATCGAAGTTTAGAAATTATTTCGGATATTACCTCATATACTAGTATAGTTTTAGATACTAAGAGTCATGATAACAAATTAAAAGAAATCAATGTTGTTCCAGTTAACAATGAAGTTCTAGTAGCAATTGTTGTAACTGACCAAGGGATTGTTGAAAATAAGACCATGAAAGTTTCAGGAGTAAGTTTAGAAGAAGTTAAAAAAACTGTGAAACTAATCAATGATTTAATTGTTGGTACTCCAATTGATGAAGTAAGTGCTAAGTTAGAGTTTGAAATTAAACCAGTTATAGCCAAATATGTAAAGCAACATGAAATATTATATAATGCTTTCTATGATGTATTTACAGATATTTCAAGTAAGAATGTAAGTGTTGTCGGTAAAAATAATATTTTAAAACATCAAGAATTTAATGATGTTGAAAAGATAAATGATATATTTTCAAAACTTGATGATAAAAATATGTTAGAAAACATTGAGGAAAAAGATAATAATATTAATATTTATATTGGTCATGAAAATAAAATGGATCCTGATGTTACAGTTATTAAAACAAACTATAAAACTCATAAAGATGAAGGTACGATTGCGATTGTTGGTCCAAAAAGAATGGATTATGATAGAGTAGTAAATTTACTTGATTACATTAAAAAACAGATTGAGGGTGATTAAATGGAAGAAGAATTAAAAAAGAAAGATAAAAAAGTAGAAAAAACTGAATTAAAAGATGAAAATAATACAAAATGTAATAAAGAAGAAAAAAAAGTATTTAAAAAAGATAATAAGAAAGAATTAGAAATTATTGAATTAAAGAAGAAAAATGAAGAGTTACTTAATAAAGTTTTATATAGTCAAGCTGAATTTGCTAATTACAAGAAAAGAAAAGAGTTAGAAGTTTCTAATATGTTAAAGTACTCTAATAGTGAAGTTGTGTTAGAACTTTTACCGATTGTTGATAATTTTGAAAGGGCTATTAAACTTGATGATAGTAATTTAGATGATACGTTATCAAAATTCTTAGATGGTTTTAAAATGATATATTCACATTTAGTAGAACTATTAAAGAAATTTGAGGTAACGGAAATCGATTGCTTAAATAAAGAGTTTGACCCAAATATTGCTCAAGCTTTAATGACCGTTAAAGTAGAAGGAGTTAAGGCTGGAGTAGTAGTTGAAATTTTACAGAAAGGATATATGCTAAAGGATAGGATGTTGCGTCCGGCTTTAGTAAAGGTGAGTGAATAATGAATATAGGTGAAGATGCTATAATTTATAGATGTGCTGATTTATATCAAGAATATGTTATAAGTCAAAATGTTGAAGATAGAGATAAGTATTTAAAAGTTTATAATACTTTAGATACGGAAACAAAGAGAAAAGTATTACATGTTATTGCTACAAATTTAAAAAATACAAAATTAGATATAATTCCTACATATACGAAATCAATGGTTAGATAATTGAAAGGAAAAGGTGATAGATATGAGTAAAATTATAGGAATTGATTTAGGTACAACTAATAGTTGTGTTGCTGTATTAGAAGGAGGAAGTGCTACTGTTATTCCAAATCCTGAAGGAAATCGTACAACACCTTCTGTTGTTGCTTTCAAGAATGGGGAAAGAATAGTAGGAGATGCAGCAAAGCGTCAAGCAATTACTAATCCTAACACTAAAAGTAGTGTTAAAAGATTAATGGGTACAAGTGAAAAAATAGAACTTGAAGGAAAGAAATATACACCAGAAGAGATAAGTGCGATGATACTTTCCTATATAAAAGATTATGCTGAAAAGTATTTAGGTGAAAAAGTAGATAAGGCTGTAATTACCGTTCCAGCTTACTTCAATGATGCTGAACGTCAAGCTACTAAAAATGCTGGAAAGATTGCTGGACTTGAAGTTGAAAGAATTATCAATGAACCAACGGCTGCCGCACTAGCATATGGTCTTGATAAACAAGATAAGAGTCAAACCGTTTTAGTATACGATTTAGGCGGTGGTACATTTGATGTATCTATCCTTGAACTAGGTGACGGAGTATTTGAAGTTAAATCAACAGCTGGTAATAACCGGTTAGGTGGAGATGATTTTGATAACCGAATCATGGATTACCTAATTGATAACTTCAAAAAGGATAATGGAGTTGATTTATCTAAAGATAAAATGGCTATGCAAAGATTAAAAGAGATAAGTGAAAAAGCTAAAAAAGATTTAAGTAGTATGACATCAACTCAAATCTCTGCTCCATTTATTTCTCAAAATGAATCAGGACCACTTCATTTAGATTTAACTTTAACTAGGGCTAAATTTGAAGATTTAATTCGTGATTTAATTGAATCAACTTTAACACCAGTTCGTAATGCATTAAAAGATGCTAAGTTAACGAAGAATGATATTGATAAAGTAATCTTTGTTGGAGGTTCAACAAGAATTCCAATGGTTTATGATTTAATTAAGAAAGAACTTGGAAAAGAACCAAGTCTTGAAGTTAACCCTGATGAAGTAGTTGCTATGGGTGCTGCTATTCAAGGTGGTGTCTTAACTGGTGAAGTAAACGATATCGTGTTACTTGATGTTACACCATTATCACTTGGTATTGAAACTTTAGGTGGAGTTATGACGGTTTTAATTCCTAGAAATACAACTATTCCAACTAGTAAATCACAAGTGTTCTCAACTGCTGCTGATAATCAACCAGCTGTTGATGTACATGTTCTTCAAGGTGAAAGAAGTATGGCTAGTGATAACAAGACACTTGGTAATTTCCAATTAACAGGAATTCCAGCAGCACCAAGAGGTGTACCTCAAATTGAAGTTAAATTTGATATTGATGCTAATGGTATTGTTCATGTAACAGCAAAAGATTTAGGAACAAATAAAGAACAATCAATTACGATTACTTCCAATACAAATCTTTCTGATGAAGAGATTGATCGAATGATGAAAGAAGCTGAAGCTAATAAAGAAGAAGATAAGAAACGGAAAGAAGAAGCTGATTTAAGAAATGATGCTGAACAACTTGCTTTCCAAACGGAAAAAACGATTAAAGATTTAGGTGATAAGATTACAAGTGATGAAAAAGAAGAAGCTGAAAAATTAATTAAAGAAGTAAGAGAAGCACTTGAATCAGGCGATATGGATAACATCAAAGCTAAAAAAGAAGCTTTACAAGAAAAAGCTATGCAACTTGGTGCTAAAATGTATGAAGGCGTAAATCCTAATCAAGAAGCAACTAGTGAAGAAGCAAAAGACGACACCAAAAAAGATGATGTAAGCGATGCTGAATACGAAGAAAAATAATTAAATAAAGAAGTCCTAGAAGTCTAGGACTTTCTAGTGATTAAAAGGAGAAAAATGTGAAACAAAAATTACGAAGTGAAATAGCTAAAAAAGATACGTGGGATTTAGAAGTAATTTATAAAAATGAAGATCTATTTATGAAAGATTATAACTCATTAAAAGAAGAACAAAAAGAAATCTTAAATTATAAAGGAAAATTACTTAAAGATGCTAAAACATTACTTGAATTTTTAGAACTAACTGATAAACTAGATAGAAAACTTTATAAATTATATTACTATGCTCATTTAAGTTTTGATGTTGATACGACCAATACGAAAAGTCAAGAATTAGTAGGTTTAGTAACGAAACTTATGGTTGAATCATCTTCAATGTCATCATTTGTTGACCCTGAATTATTAAAAGGGGATTATCAAACAATTGAAAAATTTTATAAGGATGAACCTAAATTACTAAAGTATAAATATAATTTAGAACGTTTATATCGTTTTAAAAGTCATACTTTAAGTGAAGATGAAGAAAAAATTCTTTCAACTTTAGGCGATTCCTTGGGAGCCAGCGAAGATATCTATGAAGCATTGACGGACTCGGATATGAAATTTGGAAACATCAATGTTGATGGAGAAGAAATTGAATTCACGGAAAGTAATTATTCAACTTTCATTGAATCAAGTAATAGAGAAGTTCGAAAACAAGCCTTTGATATTTTGTTTAATACTTATAGTAAGTATAAAAATACCATTGCTAATACTTTTAAATATAATATAGAAGTTAACTCCAAACTTGCTAAATTAAGAAATTATAATTCAAGTATTGAGTCTAGTTTATATGCTGATAATATTCAAGTTGAAGTTTATGATAATCTAATTAAAACTGTAAGAAAGAATTTAGATACCTTATATGATTATTATGCCTTAAAAAAGGAAGTTTTAGGTTTAGATGAACTTCATTTATATGATGTATATGCTAGTATGGTAAGCGAAGTTGATAAAAAGTATACATTCGATGAAGCTAAAGATATCGTTCTTGAAGGATTAAGTGTTTTAGGTGATGATTATCATCAAAAACTAGAAAAAGCTTTTAAAGAAAGATTTATTGATATTTATAATAATCAAGGTAAAAGAGGAGGAGCTTATTCAAGTGGTTTCTATGATACTAACCCTTATATCCTTTTAAACTTTGAAGGTACTTATAATGATGTAACAACACTTGCTCATGAACTAGGACATTCAATGCATACTTTATATTCTTGTGAGAATAATCCATTTAACACATCAAGTTATCAAATCTTTGTTGCTGAAGTTGCATCAACCGTTAATGAATTAATTTTAGTTAAATATTTGCTTAAGAAAACCGATGATAAAAAAGAAAAGTTATTTTTACTTAATAAATTATTAGAATTATTTAAAGGAACTATCTATAGACAAACCATGTTTGCAGAATTTGAAAAAGAGATGGCAGAGGACTCTGAAGAGGGAACAATCTTAACAAACGAATATTTAAGTCAAGCATACTATAAATTAGTTAAAGATTATTTTGGAGAAGGGGTAGTATGTGATGATTTAATTAAATATGAATGGATGAGAATACCACATTTCTACTATAACTTCTATGTTTATAAATATGCAATAGGCTTATCTGCTGCTTGTAAGATAGTTCATGATATAGAAACTAAAGGAGAGGAAGCTGTTTCAAAATATTTATCATTCTTAAAAACTGGTGGTTCAATGGATCCAGCTGATGAGTTATTAGTCTGTGATGTTGATATTAAAAATCCTAAATTTATTGAAGATGCTATTATGATGTTTAAAGAGGCAATCGAGGAGTTTCAAGAAATTTATAGAAAGTAGGTTGTAGTTATGAATAAAAGAGATTATTATGAAGTTTTAGGAGTTAGTAAAAGTGCAACTGATGATGAAATTAAAAGTGCTTTTAGAAAACTTGCTAAAAAGTATCATCCTGATATAAGTAAAGAACCAGATGCTGAGGAAAAATTTAAAGAGGCTCAAGAAGCTTATGCCGTTTTATCTGATCCAGCCAAAAGAAAACAATATGATCAATTTGGTCATGCCGCCTTTGATAATAATGGGGCTGGTGGCGGATTCGGAGGTTTTGATTTTTCGGGCTTTGATGTTGATTTAGATGATATCTTAGGTAATATGTTTGGAGGAGGCTTTGGTTTTTCGGGTAGCAGAAAGAAAAATTCCAGAAGTCGTGGTGACGATGTTTTATACCATATGAATTTAACCTTCGAAGAAGCCGTATTCGGATGCGAGAAAGATGTTAAAATCGATACTAGCATATCTTGTCCTGACTGTGATGGTAAAGGTGGTCATGATGAAGAAACTTGTGATGTTTGCCATGGAAGTGGAACGATTACCAGTGAACAACATACAATCTTTGGTTCTTTCCTTTCTAAAACTACTTGTTCAAACTGTGGTGGAACTGGTAAAACTTTTAAAAGACGTTGCTCAACTTGTGGTGGCAAAGGTGTAATTAGAAAAAATCGAACAATCACGGTTAAAGTTCCAAGTGGAATTGATACGGGAATGCGTCTTCGAGTAAGCGGCAAAGGAGAAGCTGGTACTAATGGTGGACCAGCCGGTGACTTGTATTTAGAATTTCAAGTTGCAACTCACCCATTCTTTAAAAGAGAAAATGATGATATTTACTTAAATGTTCCAATTACAATAACCGATGCCGTTTTAGGTTGTAAAAAAGATATTAGAACACTTGATTCGGTTGTAACCTTAAATATTAAAGGTGGAACTAATACAGGTGATAAACAAAGAATTAAAGGTAAAGGAATTAAAAATGCATCTACTGGAAGAACAGGGGATATGTATATTATATTTGAAGTAGTCCTACCAGATAAATTATCAAGAGAACAAAAGAATTTATTTGAAAAGTTAAGTAGTACTAATTTAGAAAATTCAACGTTTGAAAAATTTACAAAGTTTGTTAACAAGAAATAGAAAAAATCGTATTTAAAAAGACTATCAAGAAATATATAACTTCTTGATAGTCTCTTTTAGTATCCTTGTTCTTCTAATTCTTTCTGTAAGTCTTTTTCATTTATAAAAGGATCAGTTATTCTTGATAAAACCGAATTTTCTTGACCTTTCTTTATAAAGATAATAATATTAGAATCTTCATAAGTAAATAAATTTTCAAGTTTTTCTTCATCATTATCGTTTAATTTGTCTGTATTGATAAAAAATGAATCTATTTTTTTATCTTTAATAACTTTTCCTAAAGTTTTTTTCAAAGTTAATCCTTCCTCTTCATCATTAATTAAACATAATACAAAACTTTCCTTATTATTTAATTTTTTTTCTAAATTATCAATTTTAATACTTTTAAGACTATTAGAACAAGCACAAGTTAATAGTAAAATTGTAATTACTAATATAAATTTTTTCATAAAACACCTCAAAAAATATAATAACATAAGTAAAAGATATTGTAAATAAAAAAAATTTTTGTTATAATTTTTATAGATAATAAGGAGGATTATGAAAAGAAAAATATATTTAGGGTTATTATTTATAATTACTTTTTTAGTAAACTTACAGGTTAATGCTATACAATCTTGTACTAATACTGAAATGGAAAGATTAAGAGAATTAGCTAAAAACTTTAAAATTCAAACAAGTTATGAAATGGATGTTGATGATGAAAATAAAAGTTTATATCTTGAGTATAGTGCTAAATTTATTAATTTTGATCCAGATTTAAAAATTATTTATCAATTAGATTCAGAATCTGATCCAATTGAATTAACTTCAACTTCTGAATTTGAAGATATTTTTTCAGAAAATAGTAAAGTAGACTTTAAAATTTATTCTTATACTAATAACTTATGTACAGAAAGGTTATTAAAAACTTATACAGTAAATTTTCCAAGTTATAATGATTATTATTATTTTAACAAAGAAAAATGTGATGCTAATCCAGATTTTGAATATTGTAAAGAATTTATGAACGTTGAAGATATAGACTTTAAAGAAATAGATAAAGAATTTGATGAGTATTTAAAAGAAGATAGTATAACTTCAAAAATTACTAATAATTTATTATGGTATATAATTGGTGGATTAGTAGGAATTGTTGTATTAATTACCATTATAGTTTTAATTGTAAAAAGAAAAAAGAAAACTGATGATTTTTAGGAGGAGTTCATGAAGATATTAAAAAAAGCAATTAAATTATTAATAATTATTATACCTATAAGTTTAATTGTTTTATTGAATAATAAAGATATAAAAGCTGATGAGACAGAATATCAAAAAGGAGATTTAAGATGTCCTCAACATATAAGCAATGGTGAAAAAGTTCATTGTAATGCAATTTCTGAAAATGGAAAAGTTGTTGAAGTTGATATAACTTATAATGAGACATTAAGTGATGGTGGACACTTTGAACTTACTAAAATTGTTAAAAAGACTGATACTTTAGGACATTATACTGTTCAGTTTAAACTTAATGGTAGTAATGTTTCTCAACAAAAGGCAATAAATGGGCGAGTAAATGTTGTAATTGTCTTTGATAAATCTAAAACTATGTCTAATAAAAGTGCAGCTGTTTCAGCAATTAAAAGCTTTTCAAAAAGTTTAACCCAAGATAATGATAATTTTTATGTTGGACTTGTTCAATTCGCATCATCTGCAAAAAAAAGTAGAAATTTAATGAATTCTCCTATTACTAGTGCAAGTGGTGATTTCGGTTTATCTTCCCATCTTGAAAAAGGGTTAAGCAAAGCATATGATATGATAAAATCAGTTGAAGGAAAAAAATATATAGTAGTTTTTGGAGATGGAAGATATTATTTAGATTATCCTAGTAGTACTTGTAATGGTGAAGGTAATGGAGGAAATAAAAATAATTGTACAACTAGATGGAGAAAGTCAAAACATGGTAATAATTCTGTTGAACATTATTTAGATCTTTTTGATGCATTAGATGTTACTAGATTTGGAGTTCATTATAATGGTGCTACGAAAAATTATGGTGGTAATGTAAATAGTAAGAATAATTATGTTGTAGATTGTCGAGGAAAAAGTTATCGGGCTTGCGATTTAATATATATGAAAAAGGTTGCTCCTATTTTTGCTGATGCAGCTGATAAAAATAATTATACTACTGAGTTTAATCAGATATTACAAGCTATAAAAGATGATTTGTATTATAATTCATCAACAGTTACAGGTGGTATAAGTGATAAAATAGGTGATGAGTTTTATTTAACTGATGAATCAGGAAGATATAAAAGATTTGATATTCCTACTATTGATGAAAAAGGATATGTAAGTCCTGTTTTTGAAATAGAAATAGATCCTTATGCTGATCCAAAAGCTGGAATGGCAGATGGTTTGGAAGAATTTTGGCATAAAACTAATGAAAACTTTACTTTAAATTATACAGCTGAAGATGGAGAACTAAAAACATTTACTATAAAAGATAATCCAGAAGTATATTGGATTCCTAATAGTACAACTCTAGAATCTTGTTCTGATAGTAAAACAGCTGATACCATAAGAGGTGGAGATGATAGTGATGAATATTCATTCTATTCAAGAATTTGCTATGAAGGATATAATGATGAAAAAGGAAATTATAAAAATGGTTATAGAGTAGCCGTTAAAATAAACAATCAAAATGATGGTGTAACTAAGTTTGATTTATTATCAGGTTTAGGTTTTCCAAGTGCTATTGACATAAGTACTAATATGATATGCCGTTATAAATTTGATAATGAAAAATTTAATAAAGAATATCAACGAATAGTTAGAGCTTTAAATCAAGCAGAACCTGAAAGTAAAGAAGCAGCGGGACTAACAGTTCAACTACAAAAATATGATGATATATTAGAAAATTATAAAATGTTATCTCAAAATAATGATTTAGAAAATTATAAGAATCGTTTTATAGATCAACCAGCTGTTTTAAAAGTTACTTATAAAAATATAAATGATTCAGAAGAAATTAATTTTGTAAATACAGATAATGTCAAAACATCAATTAATTGTACTACTAAAGCTACAAGTAACGTAAATGGTAGTTCAATAGCTACGGATAAAACTTGCTATGTTTCACTTTCTAAAAGTATGGAATTACCTAAAACTTGTTTAAGTATGCAAACGGGAGAACAAGAACCTTGTTCAGCTGAAAAAGCTCAACTAGATGGAAACCATAAATTTTATATAAAAATGAAAGCTAATGGTGGGGAAATTAATGTTGATGTATTAAAAGCAGGTTATCGTGGTAATTTAGATTTTCATTTAAAGAAGACTAATGAAAATGATGGTTGTTCCTTTACGGCCAATAATAACGGAATGGGAGATATAATGTTTAGACAAATAGAGTTAGCTGATCCATTCTTAAAAAATTATGATATAAATCGAGGAGTAGGAAGAAATTACTTAAATAAAACCTTTGATTTTCAAAAGATAATTCATGAAGATACTTGGGCTAATTCTCAAGCGATGGAATACGATTATTTTATTAGCAAAGTTAATATAGAAAAAATAATAAAAGATACTGCTGAAGATACCAAAAATAGTTATTTAGGTAAAAATTGTTATTTTACAGATTCTAATGAATATCAATGTAGTTTTACAAGAAATAAAATAGAAAATGGAGTTAATGAAGGACAATGGTTTACAAATGCTAAATTTCCAGAATCAAATTAAGATTATAAGGAGTGAATAATGAAAAAACAAGTAAAATTAATTATATTAATAGTTTTAATATTAATAAGTATACCTGTTAAAGCTGAAACTAAATATGAAAGAGGAGATTTAAGATGTCCTTTGAATTTACCATCTAATGTAAAATGTTATGAAACTAAAAATAATCAAGGAGTAGTTACAAAAGTAGATTTAGTATATGGTAGTTTAGAAAAAAATGGAGATATTCAAATAACTAAAACTGTAACTAAAAAGTTAGATGAATTAGGGCATTATTATGTAAAGTTTAATATTAAAGGTAAAAATGTATCTCAAAAAAAGTCAGCTGAAAAAGCTTATATAGCTTTGGTATTAGATTATTCTAAAACAATTAAAAGTAAAATATCAACTGTTCAATCAGCTGCTCAGACTTTTGCACGAACATTAATCCCAAGTAATGAGAATGGAAGTTCTAATTATTATCTAAAACTTATTCAATTTGCAACTAATTCTTATGATGTAACTAATGGCTTTAAGAATTCTAACTTTGATAAAGTTGGCTTTAGAGGATACAATAATTTAGGAGGACATAAATCATATATAGATAAAGCTTTAGGACAAGTTAACTTTCCAAAAGGTGATGAAAAGAAATTTGTAGTTATTTTTGGAGATGGAAGATATTGGTCTCCTAATGATACTAATCCTGGAACAGCTAAAAGCAGAGCAAAAAGTTTAAAAAATATGGGGGTTAGTATTTATGGAATTAGATATGATGGAAGTTCTTTAGGTAGTAAACTTACTTGGAATAGTGCTTGTCGGAATGCTGGTTGTAGTAGTGGAAGCACTTATAAAACTTGTGATACTAAAATGATGCAACAATTAGTTACTATATATAATGATGCAAGTGGTGATTTAAATACATTATTTCAAAAAATAGCTGAACAAATAAAAGAAAATGTTGAAGAAGGTAGTACATCATTTACTACAGATTTAACTGATAGAATAGGAGATGATTTCTATTTAACTGATGATGTTGGTGATTATCAAAGATTTAATGTTGGTAGATTAACCGAATCAGGTTGGACTTCTCCAAGTTTTGAAATTGAGATTAATCAATATGCTAAAGGTAATGAAAGTGATGGTGGAGGTTGGCATGAGACCAATGAAAACTTTAATTTAACTTATACTGATGAAGAAGGTAATGAAAAAACAATAGGTGTTGATGTAAATCCAGAAGTTTATTGGATACCATATGATTTAAATTTACATACATGTCATGGTTCATCAACAGCTGGTACTGTTAGAGAAGATGAAAGTGATGAAAATCAAATCTTTACTAAAAGTTGTCGTGAAGGTTATATGGAAAATGGAGTTAACAAAAATGGTTTTACAACCGAAGCTATAGTTAATAATTTAGATGTTGGAGTAAGAAAATTTAATATTTTAGCTGGTACAGGTTTCCCATCTTCATTAAAAATGAGTACTAATGTTGTCTGTACTTATAAATTTAATACGACAATATTTAATGAAAAATATAATGAAGCAGAGAAAGGATTAAAATCTGAAGATTTGAAAGAACAAGTAAGTGCTGCTAAAAAATTAGAAAAACTTAATTCAGTTTTACAAAATTATTTAAACTTTAATACTCAAGAAGATTTAAAAAATTATGCTAAAAGATTTGAAGATCAAGGTGCTGAATTAAAAATAACTTATAACAATAGTAAATCTTCTCCAGATAAGTTTAGTTATGAAAATGTAAAAGAAAAAGTAAATACTAGTAATATTAAATGTACTACTAATAAAACAGAAAAAATTAATGGGGTAAATAGAACTACTTCAACTACTTGTTATGCAAGTTTTAGTAAAGAAATGCAAATAAAAGAAAGTTGTTTAAATATGCAAACAGGAGACCAAGAAAGCTGTAGTAATGAATCTAATAATCAGATATTAGGTGGTAATAATGCTTATACTAAATTAAAAGAAAATAGTGGTTATATAACTATAAAAGTATCTAATGCTGGTTATAATGGAGATCTTGATATTGAACTTAAGAAAAATGGTAGTGATGATAAACTTGAATGTGAGTTTAATGGAGAAGATAAATTAAGTAATATTAATTATAGACAAATAGAATTAACTGATCCATTCTTAAAAAAATATGATATAAATCGGGGAGTAGGTAGTAATTATTTAAATACAAGATTTGATTTTGAAAAGATAATCGATGAGAATACTTGGAGTGATTCTAAAGAAGCAGAATATGAGTATTTATTAAGTAAAACTAATATCAATAACATTAAAAAAGATACAAATGAAGATACTAAAAATAGTTATTTAGGAAGAAATTGTCATTTTACTGATAACAACCGATTTATATGTGAATTTACTAGAAATGGTCAAGGGGAAGATGTTACTAGTGGTCGTAGATGGTTTTATAGTGCTAAATTTAAAGATGAGGTGGCAGGATGAAATATCTGAAAATTTGTTTACTAACGATTTTGTTATTCCTATTTACTTCTTTAAAGGTAGATGCTTATGAAGCATGTACTAATAGTGAAATGGAGAGATTAAAAGAACTAGCCAAAAATGTTGAGTTTAAACCTAGTTATGAAATAGGTTATGTTGATGAAGATAATAAAAGTGTTGAAGTAAATTATAAAGTTGAAATAATAAATTTTAATTCTGATTTACGAATTGAATATACAAGTAAATATGAAGAAGAAGGAACAATAAAATCTGATACTAAAGAAATAAATAATTTAGCTGATGGTGATAAAATTACTTTTAAAATATATTCTTATACAACTAATTTATGTACTGATGAAATATTAAGAACAGTAAGCATTGAATTACCTAAAGTAAATGATTATTATTATTTCAATAAAGAAAAATGTAATGATAATAAAGAATTTAAATATTGCAAAGAATTTATGGATACTGATAATGTAGAGTTTGAAGATATTGATAAAGAATTTGAAGAGTATTTAAATCCTAATATTAATGAAATAATAAATAAATTAGATAAAAAAGTATTTATTTATATAGGAATTGGAGTAGGAGTTATTATAGCAGGAGTAGTAGTCTTTGTTATATTGAAGAAAAAGAAAAAAGAAGATTTGTAAAATAAAGTAAAAAAACCTAAAAATTTTCTTGCTAACTTTTGAATATTGATATATAATTGTTTATAGTAGGAGGTGGAACTTGAAAGTAGCAATGTGGGCAGTTATGCTTTTCATAATTGGAATATTTGGAACTGTCTTAATTAATATTTTTGGTAACATAACAACAACCAATCAACAAGATTATACATTAATTAGAAATACGGTTGAAGCATCAATGTATGATGCTATTGATAGAGCTTCATATCGTGGAGGATTTTATCTTTGTCCGATTCCTGGAAAATATACAGTTGATAATGGAAAATTGGTGTTTGATAGCAAAGAGGATTATGAGATTATATTAAAAAATAAAGATAAGCAAATCACTCAAGAAAATTTAGATAAAACTTATGGTAAAAATAGTTGCCAAGACTTATATGGTGAAGTTAAAATAAATGCTGATGTATTTGTAGAAAGTTTTATAAGAAGATTTGCAGAGAATGTAAATAATAATAAAAGTTATCGAGTAACTGTTCAAGATGTTATTGAATATCCACCTAAAGTAAGTATAAGAATAGATACTTATAATACCTATAATTCAAGTGAGTCAACAACTTTAACATTTGATGAAGGTGACTTTAATATTAGAAACCAAGTTGATGCTATCTTTGAAGAAAAATTAAATAATAAATAAGAAGAAAGAGGGAGAATATGAAAAAATTAAAACAAATTTTAGCCAACAAAAATACGGTTACAGTTATTGGTGTTATTTTAGGAGTTTTGGTACTTTACTTTTTCTATAACTGGAGAGTAAGTCAAGCAACAAGTCCAGTTCGGGTTCCTTATGCTCTTCAAGCCATTGACCCAAGAAAAGAAATTACCAGTGATATGATTGGATATCTTGAAATATCTCAATCAGCTATGAAAGGTAATGTTTTGACTAATGCAAATACTCAAATATTAGGTATGTATTCTCAAACTAATATTCCAGCTGGTAGTTTATTTTATGCAAGTCAAGTTGTAAGAAAAGAAGATTTACCTGATTCATTCTTGATTGATATTGAAGAAGGATATGTTGCTTATGACTTTGATGTAGATATTAGATCTACTTATGGTAATTCTATGTATCCAGGTAACTATGTAGATGTTTACTTTAAAGGTGAAGATGATGCAGGATTAATCATGATTGGTAAATTAATTGAAAATGTTAAAATATTAGCTGTTAAAGATTCAAGTGGAAGACATGTATTTGAATCAACAACTGAGGATAGAGCTCCAAGTCAAATAATTTTTCAAGTTACTAATGAAATGCATATGTTGTTAAGAAAAGCTGAATATATCAGAAATGCTGAAATTATTTTAGTTCCAACTAATGCTTCATTGGAAGTAGATGGTGAAACAGTTAAAACTAATGTAACTAGTGAAACAATTAAAGAATATATAAATTCTAAAGCTACAACGATTGATGAAGATGTTAAGCTAGATACTGAAGAAAATCAAGAAGAAACAGAACAATAATAGGTGATAGTATGAATCCAACTATAAATGCCTATGAATTAAATCCAGCTAGTGATCCTAATAAAACCAATACAGAAATTAATGCTAGCTTATTTTCAAATATCGATTTTGGTGCTTTAAAACCTTATTTAGATGATGATAATATTACTGATATTTCTTATAGTAATAATGGTCAAGTATGGTTAAAATCCCTTGATAAAGGTGTTTATCGAATTGATAATCCTGGTATTAATAATGAACTTATGGAAAAAATTGCTTTCCAATGTGCTAATATTATGGGTAAAACGTTTAATATGGCAAGTCCAATGTTAGATAGTGAATCTGCTGAACTTCGTATGAACTTTATTCATGATTCAATTGCCAGAAATGGAATAGCAGCTGTATTTCGGAAAACACCGGCTAAAATAAGATTAAAGAAAGAAAAAATAATTGAAGAAAAATATATAACTAATGATATTCATGACTTTTTGATTGAATGTGTCAGGGGTCATTGTAATATTATCGTTAGTGGAGAAACTGGTAGTGGTAAAACGGAGCTTGTTAAATATTTAGCAAGTCATACGAGAGAAAATGAAAAAATAATTACAATTGAGGATACTTTAGAGTTGCACTTAGATTCAATTTTCCCTGAGAGGGATATTGTTGCAATGAAAACCAATAATATTGCATCATACAGTGATGTATTAGTTGCTTGTATGCGGCAAAATCCTAAATGGATATTACTTTCCGAAGTTCGTTCAGCGGAAGCTGTAAGTGCCGTTCGTAACTCTATTTCATCAGGACATAATATTTTATCAACTATCCATGCTGATAAAGCTGCAAGTATTCCTTATCGTTTATATAGTTTACTTGAAAGTAATATTGATGTTGAACAATTCATGACAACCATTTATCGTTATATTCAGTTAGGTGTTCACGTTCGGGCTCGTTATGAAAAAGGAACGGGTAAGTTTTTAAGAGAAGTATGTGAAGTAACGGAATTCTTTGTTAATGAAGAGAATAAACCAGAGTCAAATACAATCTATAGAAAAAATATTGATGGAACGGAAATCCTTAATCCACCGAGTGAGCATTTAATTGATTATTTAGAGGCTCAAGGGGTTGATTTAAGTAAAAAAGAAATTCAAAATATGAAAAATATCGCTCCTTTCCAAGAAGATAAGAGTGATACGAATACTGTTCCAAATGTGCAGACTGTACCAAGTCCAACTCCTGTAACTACTCCTGTTGCAGATACTTTATCTAATTTTAATCCAACTATGCCGATGGCAAGTGGAATAGGAAGTGCTCCCGTAACTCAAGAAGTTCCAGTAGGGGCTACTCAAACTCAAAATAATCAAATAGAAGAATTTTTATAAAGAGGTGATGCAAATGGAATTTTTAATTATCTTACTTATTGCTGTCTTTATAGTTTTATATCGAAAAAGCAATGGAGAATCTTTTTATAAATTCATTTCTACAAGTTTAGGAAATGTTTATGATAAATATGCACCATATTCGTTTAAGGTAATTAGAGAAAAATGTAAAGAAATGGGACTTGAATATACTAAAAAGCAATATATAATCCAAACTATTACGTTTGCAGTTGTTGCTTTTGTTATATCTTATCTTTATTTCTATAATATTATTATTTCAGTTATCTATGTTGTAGTAGTTGTTTCATTTATCCCTTATCTTGCCTATCTTAGATGTAAGCGACTTTATAGTGAATTTATCTTTGAACAAATCCAAGTTTATGTTACAAATACGATAATGGAATTTCAAATAACACAATCTTTTGTAAAAGCTTTAGAAGGAGTATATGATTCAGGTGTTTTAGAAGATCCTGTTAAAACTGATGTTAAAGTAATGATTGATTTAGCTTATCATAATGGTGATGTAGGAGAATCAATTGATTATATGAATAGCAAATATGATTTCTATATGACTAGAAATATGCATCAATTATTCCTTCAAGTAACGAGAGAAGGTGCTCATGATACCGTTGAAGTACTTGATAATATGTTACTTGATGTTGACCAATTAGTTGAAGGTGTTTACCAAGATAGAATGAATCGTCAAGCCTTCCATAAATCATTTATTCAATATGGATTACTTCTATATTTAATGGTTATGTTAGTTCAGTGGTTAATTGGTAAAGAAACCTATATTGAAATGGTTAATAATAATATTATTTTGCAAATAGGTTTACATATTGTAGTTTTATTTAATAGTTATTTTCTTCTATCAGGAGAAAAATATTATAACGAGAATGTGGGGGCTGAGTAATGGAATTTGCAATTCTTATCTTAATACTAGTATTTATTCTTAGTTATCGAGGAATTATTAATACTAAACATTTATATCAAGATAATAAAGCTTTATTTGATTTATTAAAAGAAAAAGATTATGAATTTTTAGTTAAAGCAAGATATGGTGGAGAAGTTGATGCTAATCAATTATTTGAAAAAAGAATCAATCAATTAATCATTGCCATTGTTATAATATTTGCTATTTTATTATTTAATTTCTCTTGGATTAATTTAATAATAGGTGCTATAATTATAATTGTTGTTTATAAAAATCAATATTCTAGTTTAAAAGGATATTATAAAAAACATTTAACCGAAATTGATCAAACTTTACCATATTATTTAAAAAGTATTGAAATACTTGCTCAACATTATACAATTCCCGTTGCTTTATCAAAATCCATTGAAACAGCACCAGCTATGTTTAAAGATGGATTATCTGAAATGATTCAAAAGATTGATGCTGGTGATTCTTCAATTAATCCATATATAGAGTTTGCTGAACAATATCCAGTTCGTGACTCTTTAAGAATGATGCGACTTTTATATCGTTTAAGTATTGGAGCTCAAGAAAATAAACAAGAACAATTAGTTGTCTTTTCTAAAAGTGTTTCATCTTTACAAAATAAGGCTAGAGAACAAAAATATGCCAAAAGATTAAATAAAATGGAAAAGAAAACCTTAGCCATGCTTATGGTTACAGGTGGTGGAACAATGTTAGTTCTATTCATCGCGATGATGATGATGATGATGGATATGTAAAATTTACAAAAAAATGATTGATTAATAAAAATTTTAGTGCTATACTAATAATGTAAAAAATAGAAAGGAGATATGTTATAAATGAAAGAAGCTAGTGGTGAATTAAGTATGACTTTAGTTACAATCATTGCTGTTGGAGTAATTGTTGGAATATTTGCTTTATTTTGGCCACAAATTCAAAATGCTATTAATAAGAGATGGGGTCAATTTGAAAATGAAGCAGGCCATGCTTTGATTGTTAAAGATTTAGATTTATAAAATTAAGGAGATGTTAGTATGAGAGAAGCCGTTGGTGGTTCAATGTTATTTTATATTATTTTAATTTTTATCTTTATTTATATTGTATTTATAGGGTTAATAATGAACTATGCGGCTACTTATCGTGCTAGTAATTATGTTATTACTGAATTAGAGCGTACTGAAGGCCGTATTGCTGAAAGAATAACCAGTAAAGATGAGTTATGTGAAAATTTAAGGTCTAGAAATTATAATAATAAAATATATTTATCATGTTATACTCTTGGTGATGACAATAATGCAAATGGAGATGCAGTTTATAAAATCAAAACTTTTGTAACTTTTGAATTACCTCTTATGGGTATAGATTTAGATTTAGTGATAAAGAATGAGACAAAGGCCTTATATGGAGTTGGTTGTATGATAGATGAAAATACGGAGATAGAAGCTTGTAGGTGATAATATGAATATAATTGTTACAAATCAAAATAAAGATTTAATATATGGTGCCAATATTGAAATAATGAAAGAATTAAACGGAGTGTTTCAAGTATCAGAAATTGCTAATAGTTTTAATTCTATTTTTTATAAGAAATTAATAATTGATGCAACAGCTCTTGAGAATTTTCCTAAGGAAGATGTTTTAAGAAAATTAGCTAAAACTTTTGATACCGAAAAGTTAATTCTTTTTTTACCTCCAAATGATCCACCTCCTAAGAAGTTTTTATCATTATTGGTAAGTATCAATATCTATAATTTCACGGATAATATAAAAGGTTTACAAGAATTAGTTACAAAAAGTAATACTTATGATGATGTAAAAGAATTTGTAGTTCAAAATACTCCAGCTAGAAAAGAAATATCTTATGATAATTTTAATGATTCAAGCATATCTCTTGATAATGGTCAAATTATTTTAGGAATTAAAAATGTTACAAAAAATGCTGGTAGTACGGCTCTCATTTATATGTTAAAAAAGAACTTACAAGAAGTTCATAAAAAAGAAGTAGTAGCTGTTGAAATTAATAAAAGAGATTTTGTTTATTATAATGATAAAAATATGTATTCAATTTCTAATTCCAAAATGGGCGAATTTTTTGCTTCTATGGATAAAAAGGAAATAATTTTAGTTGATTTAGATGAAAGTAATAAAATGGATTTTTGTACGGATGTTATTTATTTAGTAGAACCATCTTTATATAGAATAAATCAATTAATGATGGGGAATAGAGCAGCTTTTAATACTTTAAAAGGGAAAAAAGTTATTTTAAATAACAGTTTGTTAAATGAAAATGATGTTAATGCTTTTGCAAGAGAAGCTGGTATTAGTCTTTATTTTAATTTGCCACCTTTAAATGATAGAATAGTTAATCCTATTTTAAATGATTTACTTTCAAAACTAGGATTAATTGATGTTCAAAGTTCTAATCAAGGACGAGGAAAAAAAGGTTTATTTGATATTTTTAAATAATTTACTTGAAATTTTATTTAAAATATGCTATTTTATTAAAAGTGAAAGGAATGGAATCTATATATGCGAATAGTTTTATTAGTAATATCCATTTTATTAATTATAATTGTTCTACTTCAAAGTGGAAAAGCTGAACCAGCAAGTCAAATTATCAGTGGTGGTTCAATAGATTTGTTTAATAAAAGAAAAGAACGTGGAAGTGAGCTTTTAATAAGCAGAATAACTTTACTACTTGGAATAGCTTTCTTTGTAATTAGTTTAGTAATGGAATTCATTTAAAAAAAAGTGTCGAGATTCGACATTTTTTTACATTATAAATATTTATAATTAAATCGTGATGAATATGAAAGTTAAATTATTTGATTTTGAAGATGAAAGTGATTTAGAAAAAGAGTTAAACAAATTTTTAGAAAATGACATTGATGTAATTGATATAAAGTTTCAAACCACGATGGCAGTCTATGGTGAAGAACAGCTTTATTGTTTTTCAGCTATGGTTATTTATTTTTAAAGCATATACATATTATTGTTATCATCATCAGAATAGTTATTCTTTAAAAAAGTCGGATTTCCTCCTTCAAGGCGATTAATTCTATTTTCTAACATTTTAATTTGTCTTTCTAATCTATTTAAATGATTAGTAAGTCTTTCAAACATTAACTCATTATAATTATTAGGATTTTGATTATTTGGAAAGTTTCCATAAAAAGGCATTTGATTATTCATAATTTTCCTCCTTTATTTTATTATATGTACTTTTTTTAATTTGGTTTTTAAGGTATAATAAAGAAAAGGTGAATTATGAGACAAAGAAATGTTAAAAACAAGAATGAAATAATTAAAAATTCGAATTATTTTTTAGATAATCCTAGTAATTATAAAGGAAAATGGCAAGAGGTATTTAAAAATGATAATCCAATTCAAATTGAAATTGGAATGGGTAAGGGGAAGTTTATAATTGAAAAAGCTTTAAAATACCCTGATATTAACTTTATAGGAATTGAAAAATATGATAGTATTTTAGCTCTTGCTTTAAAGAAAGTTCCTGCTAATATTAAGAATTTAAAAATGATTAGATTAGATGCTTTAAATATTGATAATGTCTTTGATAAGGAAATTGAAACGATTTACTTAAACTTTTCAGATCCATGGCCTAAAAAAAGACACGAGAAAAGAAGACTTACAAGTCCAAACTTTTTGGCTCGTTATGAAAATATTTTTAAAGGTACTAATCATATAATTATGAAAACGGATAATTCTAATTTATTTAGTTATAGTATTAAAACTTTAAATAATAATGGCTACTATATTTTAAATATTACTTTTGATCTTGAATCTTTACAAGATATAGACAATATCAAAACTGAATATGAAGAAAAATTTACAAAATTAAATTATCCAATTTATAAAATTGAAGTTATAAAGAAAAAATAGTATTTTAACAATACTATTATAGAACTAAAGATAGACTCTTCTATCTTTTTTTTGACTTTATTCTAATTAAATCTATTTCTCCTTTTAAAGAGTTTTCATTTACATTAATTCCACCATTACCAATGATAGTTAAATTATCTGTTTCAAGTATATTGTGATCTTCTTTTTTCCTTTTTCTTTCTAATAAACCTTGTCTTTGAATTTCTTTTTCTTTAGGTAACTCACCTGATATTACTAAATCTAAAGTTTTAAAGAAATCAAGTTCTAATTTTAATATGTCTTTATGAGTATTAGTTAAGAAAATTTTATAAGTATCATTATTTAAAGTGTCTTCAATTTTAGTTATAAAGTTTAAAATATCTTCTTTTAAGGTAATATTAGTTTTACTTTTATATAAAAATGGAGAACGGTTATAACCAATTAAGGAAAAGCCATTGATTCTTTCAACTTTATTATTTAAAACATTAACTCCTTGACTTTGATAAAAATCTTCTAAATATTTCTCTTCAACTATTGAATTATCTCTTGCTTTATAATCAGTTTCTCCAAAGACAATATAGACTTTAGATATTAAAGTAAGGAGTTTTAATAAATGTAAAATATTCTTTTTAAATTCTTTACTTTCTAAATAGTAATAAGGAAATATATTGCCAAGTAAAAAGATATATTCAGGAAATTTATCATGAATATTTAAAAATAAGTCTTCAA
Organism: uncultured Bacilli bacterium; assembly: GCA_947624175.1. Taxonomy (GTDB): domain Bacteria; phylum Bacillota_I; class Bacilli_A; order RF39; family UBA660; genus RUG591. The sequence goes on along the minus strand of CANQJD010000002.1, from coordinate 20,801 downwards.
GTTCTCCTCTTGTTGCCTTGATATCTAAATTAAGATCACTTATTGTTGCAATTTTATGTTCACCTGTTGTTCTATCAGTTTCTTTTGAATAAGTTTTATATGTATATTCCATAATCCCCTCCTAAATTTAAAAAGGAGTATTTACTCCTCATCATTTTTCATTAAATTATTCATTGTATTGTCATAATAAACGTTTAAATCTTCATCTTTAATTTCAAAACCATATTTTTCTCTTATAGCTTTTAATCCTTCATATTGAAGTTTAGAATCAGCTGCTAATTTTTCATCTCTTAAGGTTTCTATAATATAAGTTTTAACTTCTTCAAGTTTTGGTTTTTCTTTTTCAGCTTCTTTATAGAAAATTTCATATCCATATTCAGTTTCAACGACATCAGAATATTTAGATACTTCAATCTTTTCATAAACTTGACGAGTTACATCATCTAGTTTAGTAGGACTAAATGTTCCCATTTTTCCACCATCATCTTTGGTTTCAGCATCTTCGGAGTATTCCTTAGCAACATCTTCAAAACTAGTTCCATCTTTAAGTTTTTGTAATGCTTCATCTGCTTTCTTTTTAGCTTCTTCTTTAGTTGTTCTCTTTTCTTCATCTGTCATGGAATCTGTTGTATTAACTTCAATTAAAATATGACTTCCTGTAATATCTCCCATGATTTTTTGATTATAATAGTTTTCAATATCTTTATCAGTTATTAATCCTTCTATATAATCTTGAACCGCAAGATTTCTTTTATAATTTAAAGTAAAGTAATCTCTTAACTCATTTTCATCTTTATAACCATAATTGTTAATATATTCTATAAATTCTTTTTCCGTTTTATAATAATTTTTTAAAGAATTAACTTGAATATCAACATAACTTTTTATTTCATCTGAATCAGGAATCTCTTTATCTAAAATTTTTCTATCCATCATATCAATTAAAATACTAATTCCATATTTATCTTTAAGTTCATCATATAAATCAGATGTTTTAATATTTAAACTAGAATCTTTAAATGAAACTAAAGTATCACTTCCTTCCTTAAGAGTCGTTTTATTTTTACATCCAACTGCAAGTATTAATATCATGAATGTAAAACTAATTTTTAATAATTTTTTCATATATCCTCCTTCTTGCAACATAATTATCATAACAAAATAATTAAGAAATTACAATCGTTTTTACACAATTTCTCTTTTTTGCCCTCACATTCTTTAATTTTTACCATAGAATAATGTGAATAGATTAAAAAGGAGGAATAAGTTATGTGTAATAATACTTCATCTTATGCAATTGTTTTAGTTTTATTTATTTTATTAGTAATTATTCTAGGTAATTATATATAATTAGAAAGGGGAAAATTATGAATTGTCAATCTAATGAAACAATTACTTCTTGCTCTTCATGTGGAAGAAGTGATAATGGTTTTTTAATTATCGTAGTACTTTATATTTTACTTGCTATAATTTTAGGAAGTAGATATAGAAGTTATTAGTATTAAAGGCAAGTAACCTAGGTTATTTGTCTTTTATTATAATGAAAAATAATGTGATTAAATTTTCTTTAAAACTACTTTTCAATAAAGAAAAAATGTGATATGATTAAAAATGAAAAAAATAAGAAAGGAGATGCCCCAGGATGACAAAATACATGAAGAATATTTTTGATACAAAAGTTAACGATTTGTCAACAATGGGGGGGGGTTACTACCGGAATTAATTTCAATAAAAACGACAAATATAGACACATGAAACTAGTATAATAAAACTAGATTTTATGTGTTTTTAGTTTGATTTGAAATCCGGGATAAATGATGTTATAATAAATAAAGAAAACTAGAAAGGATAGATATAGATGGAAGTAGAATTAATAAAGAAGAAAAAGAAAAGAAGTAAAAGTTTAGTAATAGGAATATTGTCAGTATTAGTAGTAACAATAGGTATTTCATATGGTTTATTCAAGTATTCAAGAGTAGCAGATAATCAAGAACTAATAGCTGGAGATATTTATATGAAAGCGATTAGCAACGAAGTAACCGTTGGAAATATAAAACCAATGGATAAAGAAGAAGGAAAAACTAATGGTAATAAATATAAGTTTAAAGTAGAAGGATATAATGATTCTAAAAAAGATATCTATTATGGAATCTATCTAAAATATGGAGAAGAACAAACAGGTAAAGAAAGATTTAAAGATGAAGATATAGTCGTATATTTAACAGAAACTAAAGATGGAGAAACCAAAGATGTATTTGGACCAGGAAGATTATCAGATTTTAATCGAAATATGATATATACAAATACAATAAGTGGAAATATAAGTAAAGAAGAAAAAGTCGAAATAGAATATGAATTAACAGTATGGTTAAGTGATAATGTTTTGGTAAGTGATACAGAAACAAGTTTTGAAGGAAAACATATCTATACAACCAGTGAATATGAAAATAGTTATTTTAATATAGATGTCGAAGTAGAAGGAGACTTTGTAGAAAAAGAAATCATCAAAGGAGAAACTAGCATAGAAGCTTATACGGTAGAAAGCAATAAAGATTATGATTTAGAAAGTGCTCCAGTAGTAAGAGAAGAAGTAGAAGTAATAATTAAATCAGATAAAGAAACCAATGAGATGGTAGTAACTGATGAGACAACAAGTGAAGTAGATAATATAGAACCAATAGAAAAGAATGGAATATGGGAAGGACATTATATAGCAGAATCAACTGGAAAATATAATTATTATGTAGTCTATACAGATGGAAAGATAAGTCCAAGAGAAAATTTTTCGATTAAGATAGAATATAAATATATAACTAAACCAAATAATAAGTTATGTATAGCAAGAACTTATAATGGAGAAGAACAAGAAATAATAAGTAATAAAGAAGGATATACATTTGAAAATAATAAGCAGAAAGATGCAGGAAGTTATCAAGTAACAGTCAAGTTAAAAACAGGATATAGATGGAATGATGAAAGTAAAACAGAAGTTAAGTTTAATTGCAGTATAGGAAAGAAAGATTTAATAGTAATTCCAGATTCAAATCAAAGTAAAGTATATGGAAGTGAAGAAAAAGATTTAACATATACATATGAAGGGAATATAGAAGAACCTGGATTTATAGGAAAGTTAGGAAGAACACCAGGAAATGATGTAGGAAGATATACTATAAATAAAGGAACCTTAGATATAGAAGATAAATTACCATTTAAAGCAAGTAATTATAATTTAAAACTAAGTGAAACACCAGTTAATTTTGAAATAATTAAAGCAACTCCTAAGTTAACTTTAAGTAGCGAAACGGGAGAAGTATTAGCAGGAAAAAGTGTAACCATAACCGGAACCGTAAGTCCAAGTATAGGAGGAACATATACCGTAACAACAAGTAAAGAAGGAATAGTAACAACCAAAGTAAATGGCAATGAAATAACAATCACAGGAGTTGCAAATGGAAGTGTAGATGTAGTAGTAACCTTTAATCCAACTGATACTAAGAATTATAATAAATCTAATAGTGCAACTTATAAAGTTTCAGGCTATAAAATAGCAAGTGAAGCAACATGTTCAAATCCAACTTATAATGGAGCATCACAAGCCTTAGCATCAGGTGGAACAGGAATTACTTTAGGAAATAATTCAGGAGTAGATGCTAAAGATAATTATTCAGTAACTGAATCTTTACAAGAAGGATATCGTTGGAGTGATAATACAATAGGAAATAAGACTTTAACATGTAAAATAAATAAAAAGAATGCAAGTATAACAGCAAATAACCAGACAGTAACCTATGGAACAGGAATAACAAATGCAGTAAGTCAAGCAACAGCTAAAGATTTAGTAACCAATCATACATTAGGTTCTGTAACCTTAACAGCATCAACTAAAGATGTACCAGGAGGAAAGATAACACCAAGTAATGCTAAGATAATGTCAGGAGAAACAGAGGTAACAGCAAACTATAGTTTGAGTTATGCTGATGGAACATTAACAATCAATAAAAAACAAATAACAGTAACCCCAAATAGCAATTTATCTAAAACATATGGTGATGCTGAGCCAACTATAGGATATTCAAACAGTGGAGCCATATCAGGAGAAAATCCAGTATTCTCAGGAAAGTTAGGAAGAACAACAGGAGAAAATGTCGGAACCTATCCAGTCAATCTAGGAAATCTAACTTTAAGTGATGGAGAAGGATTTAAAGCAAATAATTATAGTTTAGCATTAGCAAGTGGAACCTTTAATTTTACAATCAATCAAAGAGAAACAACAATAACACCAGTAAATCAAACGATAACTTATGGAGGAAGTATAGATACATCAGTAAGTAAAGCAACAGCAAGTAATTTAGTAAGTGGACATTCATTAAGTCAAGTAACATTAGCAACAACAGACGTAAATGTAACAACAAGTGGGAAGATAAGTGCAAGTGGAGCCAAGATAGTAAATGGTTCTACAGATGTAACAAGTAATTATAAGATAAGTTATGGAACAGGGACATTAACTATAAATAAGGCTAATGTAGAACCAGGAAGTTGTGCCAATAAAACATATAATGGAGGAGAACAAACAATCGTAAATACAGTAGGAGGAGTAAATTATACAGCAACAAAAGGAATAGATGCCAATACTTATAATATAACAGCAACTCCAGACTCTAATCATAAGTTTTCAGATAATGCAGCCAATAAGACATTAAGTTGTAGTATAGCAAAGAAAACAGCAACAGTAACATGGCCAGCTCCAGGAACTTATACCTATAATGGAAGTGGACAAGGACCAACACCAACAGTTGCAAGTGGAGTTAATAATGAAACAATAAATTTAACAGTTAATAAACCAACAAATGCTGGAAGTAATTTAAAAACAACAATAAGTATAGCAAATGTAAGTGGAGGAAGAGCAAATGCAAATAATTACACTTTATCAAGTACTGAAAGTACAACTTATAATATAGCCAAAGCAACCCCATCTTTAAATTTAAGTGCAACTAGTGGAAGTGTAAATAAAGATAGTAAAATAACTTTTACAGAAAATTCTAATGTAAAAGGAAAGTTTAGTAATGTATCAAGTTTGACAGGAGTTGCAACTGTCTCTCCAGGAACCATAGGAGAAATAGCAGCTAATACAAATCAAACAGTAACAATAACAGGAGCAGGTTCAGGACAAGCAAATATAAATATAACCTTCACACCAACAGATACAACAAATTATAATAATAAAACAGGAACTTATAATGTAACAGGTTATTTAGTAGCATCAACTGGAAGTTGTCAAGCAAGAACCTATAATGGAGGAAGTCAAACCTTAATGTCAGGAGGAGTTGGAGTAAGTTATGTTAATAATGAAAGAACACAAGCTGGAAGTCAGAATGTAACGATAAATGCTAATAGTGGATATAGATTTTCAGATAATACAACATCAAAAATTCAAAATTGTAGTATAGCCAAAGCAAATCCTGTAGTAACATTAACCCCAACAACGGGAACAATATTAGCAGGGACAAGTACAACATTTAAAGAAAAAGCCAATATAAAAGGAAAGTTTGGAAATGTATCAAATGCAACAGGTGTTGCAACTGTGTCACCAGGAACAACAGGAGATATAAATCCAAATACAGACCAAGTAGTAACCGTAACAGGAACCGGAAAAGGAGAAACAAATATAGCCGTAACATTTACTCCAAGTGATACAACAAATTATAATAATAAAACAGAAAATTATAAAATAATAGTAAATTTAGTAGATTATAAAATAAACTATTATTTAATGAGACAAGATAAAAGAAATTATGATTTAGGAAAAACTGTAACAAAAAGTGGAAAAGTAGGAGAGAATGTTACAGGAGAGTTATTAACATTTGATAATCAACAAGCACCAACAAGTAAAAGTAAAGTATTAACAGCCAATGCAAGTGAAAATGTAATAGATTATTATTATACAAGAACCTGTTATGGAGCAATGTGTGAATATTTAGCTAGAGATAAAAAATTTGGAGAAGGATTATATAATAAAAGAACAGAATTAGGATTATATGAATCAGGATTAAGTGGTGATACAAGTAAACAAACAGTAAGATATACTGGAACAACAACTTCTCAACCGGAAAATTATGTTTGTTATGGTTCTCCATCTAGAGATGATTGCTTTAAAAGATACTATCCAACTTACACTTTGGTAGAGGATGGAATTTATTGTGATGGAATAGATGATTTTATAAGTTTCGGTTATGCAAATTATAATTTTTATAACCATGTAAGTTTGATATTAAGAGTTAAATTTCATAGTTACACCACTGTAGAACAACAAACAGTTTTGGGAAATCAACAAGGAAAAGGATTTGGTTTTTCATTAATATCAAATATAATACATGTACAAATGCATATAAATGGGACTTGGCTATCATTATATTCAAATTCAACAATAGATTTGGAAAAATATTATACTTTAGCTGCAATTTATGATGGTACTCAAATAAGGCTATATATTAATGGAGTTTTAGATAATTATCTTAATTGTTCAGGAAATATAGGAATACCTACCAAAAACACGGTTTTAGCATTGTGTACAAATCCATATCAAAATACTTATGGAAATCTTCAAGAGGCAAATGTCACTGTAAACAAAGTTTTTGTTTATACAGATGCAATTACTCCTGATGAAATAACAAGATATTTTTCAGGAGAAATATTAGATTATCCAAGTGATAATGCTATAGTAACACCTGAAACTATAGAATATTTTAATAATAATTTACCTTATACTCCAAATAATTATTTACACAGAGTAGTAGGAGTATATGAAACAAATCATCAAGCAAGATTAATGAGAAATATATCTCCAGGAGCTAGTACTTTTGCAGGAGCAACCGCTGTTAACTATGATGCAAGTACCTTGAAAACTGCAGTTAACAATAATAGTGGTTTATATACAACTAGTAATATAAGTGATGGAGTAACATGGTATGATGCAATTAATAATACATCACATGGTACAGTAACGTTAAATAATTTAAATACTTTATCAGCCAATGATATTTTAAATAAAGAAAATGGAAATAATAGTACAAATAAATTATGGCCTTTAACAACATCAGATTTATTATTATCAACCAGAAATAATGGATTAAAATTTGTAAATGATTATGGAACAATAGCAACTTCGTGGTTATATGCTCCACAAGAATGGGGATATCATAAATGGGATAATAATTATGGATATTATATAAGTGAAACAGGAGCATTGTGTGGATATACAGGAGCAGAAACAGCTAATTATACTCAAAACTGTGGAACCGGTGCCAATGGATATTTTGGAAATGCTAAAGGTTATCGACTCTTCTTTAACACGAATGAAAATTTAGTTTTTTGTGGGGGGTCAGGCACTAATTTGGACCCAATGATAATAGGATACAAAAAGTGTGTGTGGTAATGTATGAAGAAGAAAATAATAATATTAATAATATTGATAATAACAATAGTTGTATTTGCAATAGTAATCATTAATAAGAAAAACGTAAAAATAGAAGAACAAGAAAAAATAGAGTCTAAGGAAATAGTAGAAGGAAAAGAAAGATTAGAAGCAGAAGAAGAAACAAATGAAGTAGTATATAAAATGTTAAGAGATATCAATATAATCAAATATGCTAAAGATAATAAAAAAGAAAAAGTAACATTAAAAGAATTACAAAAGAACTTTAATATAGATACTACTTCATTTGAAGACATGAAATATAATTGTAGTATAGAAAATACTTATTTAAAATTCAATGAAGATTATAGTGAATATGCTATTGTATATGATTGTTTAAGATTACAAAGAAAATCTAACTAGTTCTTGATTTATAAAGAAATATATGATAATATATCTACTGTTTTAAGGGGGATATATGTATTTAATTAGAGATAATAGTTACTATGATACTGAAACAAAAGATTATTGGTTTTCTCGAATATTTAATAGGGTAAGTGATAAAGATTTAGTTAATTATGTTTTATCTTGGTATGAAGAAAACTATGATACTATAAGTGTCGACAATCTAAAAAAGATGTATGAAATGATGCAAATACCTAATTTAGAATTTTATCATTATTTAAATAAAGTATTTAATGAAATAGGAAGTAATCCTTTAACGGATACTATTGATTTAGAATTTATTTTTAAAAATTTAGAAAGATGTTATATAGCAAGACTTTTAGTTTTAGATATTAGTAATGCAGAAAGAATAGTTAATTATTTAAAGTTTTTAAAAGAAAGTGTTGCGGATTTACCTAATAATTTAGTAAAAGAAAAGAACTCTAGCCTTTGGTTTTAGAGTTCTTTACTTGCTTTTATAAAGGAATCAAATAGGGGATGAGGTCTAGTTGGACGAGATTTAAATTCCGGATGAAATTGACAAGCTATGAAGTGTTTTAGTTTTGGAATTTCAATGATTTCAACTAAATTAGCTTCTTCATTAATACCAGAGAAGACCATACCTTTTTCTTCTAATAAGTCTTTATATTTATTATTAAATTCATAACGATGTCTATGTCTTTCTTTAATTAAATCACATTTATAATCATTATAAGCAAGAGTTCCTTTTTTAAGTTTACAATTATAATTTCCAAGTCGTAAAGTACCACCCATATTAACAACTGATTTTTGATCACTCATTAAATCAATAATTGGATTTTGACATAAAGGATTGAATTCAGTTGAATTAGCATCTTCTAGTTTACAAACATTTCTAGCAAATTCAATGACAGCAAGCTGCATTCCAAGACAAATACCAAGGAAAGGGATATTATTTTCTCTGGCATAGGTAATTGCTTTAATTTTTCCTTCAATCCCACGATTTCCAAATCCACCTGGTATTAAAATACCTTTGGAATTTTTAAATACTTCTTTTAAATTAACATTATCTTTTTCTAAAGATTCACTGTTAATATAATTAATATTAATCTTGGTGTGATATTTATACCCGGCATGTCTTAGACTTTCAGCAACTGAAATATACGCATCATGTAACTCAACATACTTACCAACTAAAGCAATTTCAATTTCATTATCTAAGTTTTCCATAACTTCAATTAAATCTTCTAAATACTTTAAATTAGCCCTTTTAATAGGAAGTTCAAATTGTTTTAAAATAAGTTCATCAATATTTTGTTTATGTAAATTAATTGGTACTTCATAGATATTTTTAGCATCAACACAATCGATGATATTTTCTTTTGGAACCGAACAAAATAAACTTAATTTTTCTTTCATTGCAGGACTAGTTTCAAAAGGAGTTCTACAAACTAGGAAGTTGGGACGAATACCCATATTTTGTAAATCTTTAACACTATTTTGAGTTGGTTTAGTTTTTAATTCATTACTACCAACAATATAGGGAATTAAAGTTGTATGCACAAAACAAGTCTCGGTTGGTCCTTTTTCATATTGAATTTGTCTTAAAGTTTCAATGAAAGCTTGCGATTCAATATCCCCAACCGTTCCTCCAATTTCCGTAATTACAATATCGGCTTTAGAGGTTAAACCGGCTTCATAGACTTTATTTTTAATTTCATTAGTAATATGGGGAACTAACTGAACTGTTGCTCCTAGATAATCTCCATGTCTTTCTTTTTCAATTACTGATGAATAAATCTTACCACTTGTAATATTTGAAGTATAGTTTAATTCTTCATCAATAAATCTTTCATAATGTCCTAAATCAAGATCGGTCTCTGATCCATCATAAGTTACAAATACTTCTCCATGTTGAATAGGATTCATAGTTCCGGGATCAACATTAAAATAAGGATCAAACTTTTGCATGAAAACTTTATAGCCTCTTGATTTTAATAAAAGAGCTAAACTAGAAGCAGTTATACCTTTTCCAAGACCAGATACAACTCCTCCAGTTACAAAAACATATTTTGTCATAAAAAATACCTCCGCGAGAGCAGGGGCTCTTAAACATTATAACATTTTCTTTTAAAAATAAAAATAACTTTTGCTTATTTAATAGTAAAAAATCAAAAAAATATAATATTAAAAATTAATCTTAAAAAAAATTTTTTTAGGTATTTTAGAGTAAAAAGTTGTCTCAATTTTCTAAATTGACCCTTTTTTTGACCCTCAATTTCACGAATTAAAACCATTTTTCTAGTAATTTAACGATTTGAACCAATTTTGTCTATAATTTGTAAATTTACAATATTTGACATATTTTATAACTTGTGTTATAGTGATTTCATTGACCGGTTAATATTTATTTTTTCAAGATTAATAGGAGGTATAAATGTTAAAAGATGAAGAAAAAGTAAATACTGAATTAGAAAATAAAGATAACTTTATTGATACTTAAGATTTAATTAATAATGAAATTTTACAAATAAAGGATGATAGATTATTTCATGATTTATTTAATGCTCATGAAACATCGACTATTGAATGGATTGCTAAAGAAATACTTGGATGTTCAATAGAAGAAGTCCATGGTAAAGTTTTTGTTTCAACAACTAGATTAACAAGAGTTAGAAAAGAAGAAAGAAGTAAGTATGTTGATTTACTTATAGAACAAGCTAATGGAGAGTTTATTTTAATAGAATTAAATAATAACTATTATGGTAAACCTGCTAAAAGTATTTTCTATGCTGTAAACATATTATCTTCTTACTATGATCGTGATGTTATGGATAAAAATAAAAGTAAGAAAGTTTATGTTAAACCAGTAAGAGGAATACTTGTAAATTTAAATTGGAGTCCACCTAAAGCAGAAGCAAGAAAAAAAGCCAATCCTGGTAAAATCATAACTGATTGGAACTTATCCATCTGATAGTACTCATGAATATCGAGGATATTGTTTAAGAATTTTAAGTATAAATCTTGATTTTTATAATGATTTAGGTTATGATAGTATCAAGAAAGAGGATAGATTATTTAAGTTATTAACAGTAAAGAATGAAAAAGAATTAAATGAACTAACTAAAGATATTAAAGAATTAGATAGTTATGTTAGTAAACTTAAAGATTTATCTTGTAGTGCAAACTATAGAGGTGAATTGATGACTGAAAGAATGATGAGAAATCTAAATATTCAATATGAATTTTCTTCAGGGTATTCAATGGGTGCTGATGACAAAGCCCGTGAAATGATTTTAAATTTCTATGCTCAACAAGTTCCACTTGAAGTAATTGCTAAAGCTTCTGAATTAACTTTAGAAGAAGTTCAAGATATCATTAAAGAAAGTCAAAATGAAAAAGAAAATGGTTAAAACTTTAACTGTTTTCTTTTTTAAAGAAAGTGTTCAATTAATATTTTAAAACCAATTATAATTAAAATTACACCACCTATTACTTGGGCTTTTTTTTCAAATTTGTGACCAATTAATTTACCTAGATAAACACCAATTAAAGAGAATAGAAAAGCCATAAGACCAATTTGGAAAATTGCAAGTTTTAAATTTATTTCAAAGAAAGAAAAAGTAATACCAACAGCCATTGCATCAATTGAAGTTGCAAAACTTAAAAAAATTAATTCACTGATACTAAGTCCTTCTTTAACTTCTTCATCATGATAAGCATCATGTAACATATTAAAACCAATTATAAATAATAAAACAAAAGCAATAATATGATTAAAAGTAATTAACACACCACTTAATTTAGAACCTAAAAAATAACCAATTAAAGGCATTATCATTTGAAACAAACTAAAAGATAAAGCCATAATTAAACTATTTCTTTTAAATTTATGCTTCATAGTTAAACCTTTACAAATACTAACGGAAAAAGCATCCATAGCCAGAGCAATACTAATTAATATAATTTCATAATTTTTCATAGTTATCCACTTAATTATATTAAAATTTTCTAGCATTATTCAGGTGTTTATGATACAATATGTTTGAAAGGAAGAAATATGGAAGAATTTAATTATAAACCAAAAGGTACTTGTTCAACAAATATTAAATTATTAATAGATAAAGATACTTTATATGATATAGAGGTTACAAATGGTTGTCCAGGTAATTTAGAAGGAATTAGAAGTTTAGTTAAAGGTATGAAATTAACTGATATTGCTCTAAAACTTGAAGGAATTGATTGTAGAGGAAGAGGAACATCTTGTCCTGATCAAATAGCAACAGCAATTAAAGAATATTTAGGAGCATTAGTTAAATGAAAATAATATTAGCATCAAAATCACCTAGAAGAAGAGAATTATTAGAAAGATTAGGATATAAATTTGAAGTTTTAACAAGTGAAAAAGAAGAAGTATTAGATAAAAACTTAACCCCTTTAGAAAACTCTTATAATATTAGTTATCAAAAAGGTATGGATATTTTAAATAACACGGATTGTGATAGAATAATTATTAGTTCAGATACAATGGTTATTAAAGATAATGAAATACTAGGAAAACCTAAATCTCGAGATGATGCTTTTAAGATGTTAAAAAAATTAAATAATACAAGTCATGAAGTAATTACCTCGATTTATGTTTTTCAAGTTATAAATAATAAAATTACAGAGTATAAAGATTATTCAAAAGCCTTAGTTTATGTTGATAACTTAACCGATTCTGAAATCAATAATTATTTAGATACCAATGAAGCCTATGATAAAGCTGGTTCTTATGCTATTCAAGGATTATTCTCTAAACATATTGTAAAAATAGAAGGGGATTACTATGCTATAGTTGGTCTTCCTCTAAATAAACTCTATAATATTTTAAAAAAGATAATTTAGGTGGTACTATGCAAGTTAAAATAGAAAAGTTTGATGATTTAGGTCAAGGTCTTGCAAGAATTGATAATAAAGTTTGTTTTATTGAAAAGAGTATTCCTGATGAAGTAGTTGATATAGATATAACTTTAAATAAAAAAGATTATTCAAAAGGAAAAATTAAAAATATTATTTTAGAAAGTAAAGATCGAATAGAACCTATTTGTAAATATTATCATGAATGTGGAGGATGTCAGTTTTTACATTTAAAAGATAGTAAAGAAAAAGAGTTTAAAATAGAAAAGGCTAAAAACTATTTAGGTTGGTGTGATAATTTTTTTGAAACTTTAGAATTTAACTATCGCGATAAAGTAACTTTGCATGTTAAGAATGGTTTAATTGGTTACTATGATACTAAAAGTCATGACTTAGTTCAAATTAATTGTTGTTATTTATTAAATAAGAAAATTAATTTAGTAATAGAGTTATTAAATAATAATCTAGATTCTAATTTTAATGGTGAAATAATAATTAGAGAAAATAGTAATGAAGAAATAATGTTAGTAATAAAAGGTAATTATCAATATGTTAATAAATTATTAGATAATGATTTAATAGATAATTTAATTTATAATGATAAAGTTCTAAAAGGAAAAGATTACTTTATCGAAAATATTTTAGATTATAAATTTAAAGTTCATTATAATTCTTTTTTTCAAGTAAATAGATTAGGTTTAGAAAGAATAATTAAAATATTAGATAAAACTTTAAAAGATAAAAAATTAAATAAAGTTTTAGACCTTTACAGTGGTACTTCGGTTTTAGGTATTATTTTAAGTAAGTATGCTAAAAGGGTTATTAGTATTGAAGAAAATACTTTTGCAACCCTTGATGCTAAATATAATTTAGAACTTAATAAGATAAATAATTTAGAAGTTATTAATAGTAAAGTTGAAGATTATATTGCAAGTTTTAAAGATATTGATTTAGTTTTAGTAGACCCAACTAGAAGTGGCTTAGATAAGAAAACTTTAAATAATTTAGTTAAGTTAAAAAGTCCTTATTTAATTTATATATCATGTGAAATGATATCTTTAAAAAGAGATTTAGAAGTCTTAAAAGATGTATATAATTTAAAGAAAGTTTATTTAGTTGATATGTTTCCTAAAACCAACAAAGTTGAAACTATTGCTTTCTTGGAGGTATTAAAATGATTGATATAAAAAATGATAAATATATAATTGTTGAAATTATTCCAACTAGTTTAAATAGTAGTAAGGGGAGTATTATTCAAATTCAAGCCTTAAAAATAGATGGTTTAAAATTAAAAGATAGATTTGATTATAGAATTAATTTAGATTTAATCGATATTCCTGATTTAAGAGAAATGATATCTTATGATATAGATAGTTTTAAATATACTAATAATTCTAATGATTTAATTCGAGAGTTTAAAGTTTTTATTGAAGATTTACCTTTATTAATAATAGATAATAGTTATACAAAAGATTATTTAAAAAGTATTAAAAATGAAAAAGACTCTATATTCAAGTATTTAGATATGAAATTTTCTGATGATGTCTTTGATAAGTTAATAAAGAAATATAATTTAGAGCCTAGTAATCATTTAGTTGATTTATTATATGAAAGTTTAATTTATGAAAGTAATAAGTAAGAATGTATTAAAAAATATGCTTCATTTTTGTTGATAAAAAATAAATTGTATTATATAATATTTATACGAGGAGGTCTCTTATGAATGATAATGATAAAAATTATAAATATTTCAAAAAAGAAGAAGAAAATTTAAAAAGAGAGTATTCTCAAGAATTTGTTGTTATTTATGAAGAAAACGTAGTATTTCATGATAAGGATTTAGATAAAGTAATTGAATATGCACGAGGTCTTGAAGCTGGAAAATATATTATACAAAGATGTGAAACTAATGAAGCAAATAATGTTCAAACGTTTCATACTAGGGTAACTTTTTAATGCAAAATTTTACAGCTTTTACAAAAGAAGAAAAGGGATTAATAAATGTTTTAAGAACTCAAATTTCAATTATTATAGACAAAAAAATAAATCCAAATTATACTAAAATTGAAGATAAATACGATGCTATTTGGGATACTGGAGCGACTAATACTGTTATATCAGAAAAATTAGCTCAAGAACTAAATTTGACACCTATTGGTAAAGCTAATGTTAGTACAGCCGGTGGAATAATAGAAGTTAATAAATATATTTTAGGATTAAAATTACCTAATAATTTACATATTAAAAATGTAATGGTAACAGCTGGTAAATTAAATGGTACTGATTTTTTAATTGGTATGGATATTATAACTTTAGGAGATTTTTCAGTAACTAATTTTAATAAGAAGACAATTTTTTCATTTAGATATCCATCTTGTGAAAAAATAGATTATGTTATGCAAGCTAGAGAATTACAACATAAAAATCTAGAGAAACAATTAAAACATCTAGAACAAGAAATAAAAAAAGGTGGTAAATGTCCTTGTGGTAGTGGAAAGAAATTTAGATATTGCCATGGTAAAGAACAAATTAAGAAAATAAAAGAAGAATTAGAAAAAATAGAAGTTTAAGCTAGCTTTGTAATAAAATAAAATTTTTCTTTATCTTTTAATAAATAAGTGATATTATTAATATAGTTAGTTAGGTGAAAACATGAAAGATAAAGATAATATTTTAAAGAAAAGTATTATAAGTGCCTTAATTTTTGTATTATTTGTAGCTATTGTTTTTTACTTTATATTTAGAGAAAATAGTTATAGAGAAATATATAAAATATTTCAAAGTAGTAAAAAGTTTTATCTTTTAATAGCAATTTTTTGTATGGCAATGTTTAGTATTTGTGAAAGTTTAAATTTAAAAAGAACTTTAAAGTTACTAGGAACAAAGGTCAAATTTAAAGATACCTATAAATATGCTTTAGGTGGATTTTTTACAGCATCAATTACTCCAAGTGCTAGTGGGGGAGATCCAATGCAAATATTCTTGATGACGAAAGATAAAATACCAGTTAGTCATACATTAATTGCTTTGTTAGTAAAACTTTTATGTTTTCAATTTGGAGAAGTTAGTATAGGACTTATTAGTTTTATATTATTTCCGGATATGTTTAAAGGAATTGGAAATATTAAATTCTTAGTTTATTTAGGATTATTTTTAAATAGTTTAGTTATGATAATTTATATTCTATTATTATTCTTTAGAGGAATTGTTGATTATTTAATTAAATTATTTAGTAAATTACTTGATAAAATACATTATAAGAAAAAAGAAGAATTGTTAGCAAAAATTAATAAGCAAGTTATAGAATATAGTGAAGCTTCTAAAATACTAAAGAAAAATAAATTATTCTTTATAAGTGTTTTATTAACCGCTTATTTACAATTACTTTTTTATTATGCAATTCCTTATATGGTTTATTTAGCTTTTGGTTTAAATAATGCTAGTTTAATAACCTTTATAGCTATTCAATCCGTTTTATTCTTAAGTGTTTCGGCTCTTCCTTTTCCTGGTGCTGTTGGAGTAAGTGAAGGAACATTTATGTATTTATATAAAAATTTATTTGGAGAGTTATTACTGGGAAGTGCTATGGTAATAACCAGATTTATTAATTTTTATATCTTTGTTTTATATTCAGGAGTTATGTTATTAATATTAATTTTTAAAGATAATTTTAAGAGGAAGAATGTATGAAAAATATAAATGAAAAAATAATTGCTATAATTAGAAATGAAGATATTGGATTAGAAAATCAACCTTTTAATCCAATTAATATAAGATATGCAGCAAGAGCGATTGTTAAAAATAATGATGGAAAGATGGCTATTTTTAACAAACAACTTAAAAATGAATATAAATTACCAGGTGGTGGAATAGAAGAAGGGGAAAATATAAAAGAGGCTCTTAAAAGAGAAATTCTAGAGGAAACAGGTTGTATAGTTGAAATAAAAGATTCTTTAGGAATAACAATTGAAGAAAAAAGTAGTACCAATTTTAAACAAATATCATATATATTTGAATGTATAGTAACAAATGATACAAATAATTTACATTTAACTGAAAAAGAACTATATGAAAAAGGTCGAATAATTTGGGTTACTCCGAATGAAGGATATCAATTAATTAAAGATAGTTTTAATAATTTAAAAGGTTCAAAATATGATAATTTATATAAAAGTTTATTTATGGTTAAACGTGATGAAATGATTTTAAATTATTATTTAAATAGAAAAAAGTAAAAAAAGTACAAAAATGTTTGCATTTTTATCTAAAATATGATATATTCTTTAATGTGATTCGCTGCTATATCTAGTATAATCACAATTAGAAAGGAAAATGAATATGAATGTAATTGACAAAATTACGGCGTCACAGTTAAATCCTAATGTTCCAGAATTTCGTGTAGGTGATACTGTTAGAGTTGATGTTAAGATCATCGAAGGTAAAAGAGAAAGAATTCAAGCATTTGAAGGAATTGTTACAAAACGTCATGGTTCAGGTGTAAGTGAAACTTTTACAGTTAGAAAAATTTCAGCTGGAGTTGGAGTTGAAAGAACTTTCCCAGTTCACTCACCAAAACTTGCTAATATCGTAGTAGTTAGAAAAGGTAAAGTAAGAAGAGCTAAACTTAACTACTTAAAGAAATTAGTTAGTCAACCAAAAATAAAAGAACGTGGACGTGGCAACACTAAAGTAGTTGAAGCTACCAAAGAAGTAAACGAATAAAATTAGGAAAGGGGATAGGGTAAAGGTTTAACTTTGCCCTATTTGTTTTTTATGGAAGAAGAAAAGAAAGAAAATATGTGGATTAAAATAAAAGGTATTTTAAGTTACGTTATTATTATTGTTGTTGTTTTATTAATTAAAGAATTTATTATTACTCCAATTAGAGTTAATGGAGATAGTATGGTTAAAACGCTTCATGATAAAGATATTATGATACTTGATAAGATAAGTTATCGTTTTAATGATATTAAAAGATTTGATATTGTGGTTATTAAATTAGAAGATGAATATATTGTCAAAAGGGTAATTGGTCTTCCTGGTGAGACAGTTGAATATAGGGATAATAAACTATATATAAATGGTAAACAAGTTAAAGAAGATTTTAAACATGAAGATACTAATGATTTTATTTTAGAAGAAGAAATACCAGAAGGTTTTTACTTTGTAATGGGAGATAATCGTCCTATTTCTCTTGATTCACGAATTATTGGTTTAATTAAAGAAAATCGAATTTTAGGAAAAACTTCTTTAGTAATTTTTCCTCTTAACCGGTTTGGTAATAAAAAGTAACACATATATTAATGTGCTTTTTTTGTAACCCAAAAAATATGAAAAAAATTTAAAATATACTTGAATATAAAAATCAAATAGGTTATAATAATGTGTCAAGAATGAAGTATTTAGAAAATAAAGGAGATGAAAAATAGTTATGAGTTAAATGAATTTTGAACTAGTAAGAATTTCTTACTAGTTCAAAATGAGTGGAGTAGAGGAGTACCAGCAATTTCTAAACATTTAAGAAATATTTTTGAAAGTGAAGAATTAGTAAAAAAAATCAGTTATTTCCATTTTGAAAATGACCACTGAAGATAACAAAAAAAATTACAACTGAACTCGATGAAAAATCAGTTGTTGAGGATTCATCGGTAACTTCTTTTGAAGGAAAAGGAAATCTTATTAAAAAGGTTTTTACATTTTTGAGAAAAAGAGGTGAATATAGTGAAAAATGAATTACAAATTACAAATCATGATTTTTTAATATATAAAGATGATAATAATGAAGTTAAGGTAAATGTACTTCTAATTAATAACGATATTTGATTAACACAAAATTTGATAGCTGAATTATTTGGAGTTTCTAAAAGCACTATAATAAAACATATTAATAATATTTTAAATAGTTGAGAACTTGTTGAAAGTAACACCGTCGGAAATTCCGCCGAAAGTTTTGAAGAAAAAGAAATATGAACTTGATATGATTTTGCTGTTGATTATCGAGTAAATTCTAAAATGGTGATATTTGATGGATACGAAAATGCATAGATTTTATCAAATTTGGTCGACAATGTAGATTGAATTATCTTGATTTCATTTTCAAGTATTAATTATAATAGTTAGAAAAGAAGAAATTAAATATAATTTGGGTTATATGGAATTGTTTAAAATAATTAAAGGTGAGAAAGAATTATATGAGTTATCAAAAGAAGAAGGTGTAGAAAATCATAAAGAAATGACAATAAATTATATGTTTAATTGGAATTAGGAGGTGACTGAATGTCTAATAAAATATTAGAAGTTCAAAATATAAAAGTTAATGTTACAAAACTAAATGATAATGATTATATTTGTATTTCTGATTTTTGTAAATATAAAGAAGGAAAATCAAAATCTGATGATATCATACGCAATTGGTTAAGAAATCGAATAACTTTAGAGTTTTTGGGTACTTGGGAATCAATTTATAATCCAAATTTTAATTCCGTCGAATTCGACGGGTTTAGAAAAAATGCTGGTCTTCATACTTTTACACTTAGTGTAACTGAATGGTGTGAAAAAACTAATGCTATTGGTATTTATTCTAAACGTGGAAAATATGGTGGAACTTATGCACATAAAGACATAGCATTTGAATTTGCATCTGCAATAAGTCCTGTATTTAAATTATATTTAATAAAAGAATTTGAAAGATTAAAAGAACTAGAAAATCAAAATAGAGAATGGGATGTAAAAAGAATACTTACAAAGAATAATTATCTAATTCATACTGATGCAATTAAAAATTACATCTTACCTGATAATGATTTTTATAAAAATAAAGAATGGTTAAAATATGCAGAAGAAGCTGATATTCTTAATGTAATATTATTTCATACTACTGCTAAAAAATGGAGAGAATTAAATCCAGAGTTAGCAAAAAATTCAAATGTAAGAGATTATGCAACAATTAATGAATTAACTGTTTTATCTAATTTAGAATCACATAATGCTGAGTTAATTAAAGAAGGAAAATCAAAAGAAGAAAGATTTGAAACATTAAGTGATATATGTAAATATCAATTAGATATTTTAAATAATGCAGAAAAAATTAAATTATTAAATGAAAAAGGTAGTGATTAAAATGTCAAATGAAGAAAAAAGTTTCCAAAAAGCGAGTATCAACTGGTTTCCAGGACATATGATGAAAACTAAAAGAGAAATAAGTGAAAAACTAAATTTAATTGATATTGTCTATGAAGTAATTGATGCCAGAATGCCAATTTCTTCTAAGATAATTGATTTAGATAATTTAATTAAAGATAAAAGGCGAATAATTATTTTTACAAAGTATGATTTGTGTGATAAAGAAAAGACTGATAAGTATATTAAAACATATCAAGAAAAATATCCCGTTTTAGTATTTGATTTAAAAAATTGTCGGGATAATGATATTAAATCTTTAATTAATTTAACTAATGATTTATTAAAAGATATTAATATAACTAGAAAGAATAAGGGTTTAAAACCTAGATTATTTAGGTCTTTAGTGGTTGGAGCTCCAAATGTTGGTAAGAGTACTTTAATTAATCGAATTAGTAAACGAAATGCTTTAAAAACTGGAAATAAAGCGGGAGTTACGAAAGGACTTAGTTGGGTTAGAGTAGGAGATACGATTGAACTATTGGATACACCTGGTATTTTATATCCAAAGATTGAAAGTAGAGAAATCGGACTTAATCTTGCTAGTTTAACCTCGATTAATGAAGATATATTAGATAAAGAAGAGATTGCCAGTTATATAATTGAAACTCTTTACAATAAATATCCAAATATTTTAAAAGAAAGGTATAAATTAGATATAAAAGAATTTAATTTAAAAAATATATTTACTGAAATTGCTCGGAATACTAATGCTTATCAAAAAGGTTCAGAAATTGATTATAATCGGGTTTATACAATCATCATCAATGATTTAAAAGAAGGAAGGATTAAAAATATAACTTTTGATTAGAAAAAGGGGATGTTGAGAAATTAAAAAATTAATTTACTTGACATCTTCTTTTTTTTGCTTTACAGTAGCAAATTTTTC
>CANQJD010000001.1 GCA_947624175.1 uncultured Bacilli bacterium | reverse complement strand
AGGTTTATTTTTTAAAGACTCAACGCTAAAGCTTAACCGAACCCTCAGACTATCTGAGGGTTTTATTCACACAAAAAGGCTATTGCCAAACGGCATAGCCTTATTTTTATTTATAAATTCGAACTTTAATCTTTTTCGTTTTAGATTCGTAAGTTACTCTTAAATCTTCTCCTGTTACAGTAACATCAACTTCATACTCACCAGGAGTTGTATATTTAGATAAATCAACATTTGCAATAATTGAAGATGCATCAATTTCATCAAGAATAGCTTTATTTCCTTTAACTGTAACCGTTACTACATTATCATTAGCACTTAAAGCTGTAACTTTCAAGCCACTTGCCAGATTAATCGTATGAACCTGAACATTCGTGATATCCTTTTGAGCCGATACTCCAATCTTAACTTTAACATTAACACTTTTTTCACTCATATCTCGAACTCCATTAGGCTTTTCAAGATTAACATTAAATTCTTTATCAGCTGATAATCCATCGACATCTATAACAACAGGGATATATTCAACTTTTTGTAATACTTCTTCATCACCATAAATCGTTACATTATTAACACTGGTCGTTGATGATTCAATTGCATAGCCAACAGCTAAATCACCATCTGGAACAACTCTAATTGGTACTACTTTACTAGTTGATGTTATATTTAAGGTTGCTTCCATTGTTTTAGGTAATATTTCTACATCAACAATTTCACCATTATTATTATAAGCAACTAATTTATTTTCTGTTAATTTCGTTTCACCAACCGTTGGATTAACTAGTTTTTCTAAATCAATTAAAGCTTTAACATATGCAACTTCAGCTAATTTCTTTTCAGATCCTTTAATTGTTACTTCTGATTGAGCAAGTGATATATTACTAATATCTAATTTACTATCTAGTTTATCACGATGTAAAACTTCAGCTGTCACTTCTCTCGTTTCACTTACTTTATCATATACAACAACGGTTACCGTTGATGGGTCTAGTTTATATTCAACTGATGACATTGTTTTTCGATATTTTAAATTTACTTTGTGAGTACCAACCGATAATTCTCTTAAATCAACTGATATTTCATCACTTCCTGATAATTGTTTAGCAAGATAAATATCACTTCTTCTTCCAATTAAAATAACATCAACAGCATCAGGTAATCCTTCAATCACATAAGCTTCCTCGTTATAAATTGCTTTAACTGGTTGATTATATAAAACTTCAGCTGAACTTGATAGGGTATTAGACTGTCTTTCGATAAAGATAAATGCTAAGAATGCTAAACAAAGCGAGATTACAATTAGAAATTGTTTATTAGCAAATAATCTTTCTAAAGTTTTATTATTACTACTTAATAAATCTGATAATTTCAAAAATAATTTCATAACTGGAGTAATAATGATTTTATCAATTAACTTAAATATTTTACCTAAAAATAAGCAAAACTTTTTAATTATTTTCTTCATAAATTTCCTCCTCGTTATCCATATCACTTTCAGCCTCATCTACTGTCTTTGGTCTTAATTCATCAATCAACATCATTCTCGCATCATCAAGTGATAAATTGTAGAATAACTCTCCTTTAACTGCAATGGAAATTCTACCGGTCTCTTCTGAAACAACAATACTAATAGCATCCGTTTCTTCAGCAATACCAAGAGCAGCTCTATGTCTTGTACCTAATCTTTTATTTAATTTTATATTGTTACTAGTTGGGAAAACCGCACCAGCACAACTAATTCTATTTCCTTGAATAATAACAGCCCCATCATGCAATGGATTATTAGGGAAGAAAATAGAAATTAATAACTCATTAGTTAAATCAGCATATAAAGGTTTTGCTTTATCAATATAATCAGATAAACTAATATCTCTTTCAATAACAATTAAAGCTCCAATTCTAGCTTTTCTACAATAATCAACAGCTTGCACAATTTCATAAACCATTTTTTCCCGTTCATCAACCGTTAATATCTTGTGTCTTCCAAGTAATTGACTCCTGCCTAATTGTTCTAAAGCCCCTCTAATTTCAGGTTGGAAAATAATAATTAAAGCAAGTGGTCCCCATTCAATTACATATTCAAGTATCCACCCAACCGTCTTAAATCCTATATAGTCACTTAATAATTTAATTACTATAATAACTAAAACTCCTTTTATTAAAAGAGACATTCTTACATTACTATTAAAATTTTTAAGTAAATAATATATTATTACCCATACAATGGAAATATCTATAACATATTTTAAAACTCCCCAAATATTTGTTAATATTGTCATAATTAATTTTCTCCTTCTTTATCTTTCTTTATTATTCAATTATAACAAAAAAAATGGCATTAGTAAATACCATTTAGACCTTATTTTGTTTTAACTTTAGGTAAATTTTCTTGGATTTCCTTATTAATAAATTCACTTATTGAAACATTTTTTATATTATCTACATTTGATACTTCATCATACTCTAACTTAATATCAGGTTTTAATTTTAAACTATTAAGAATTGTATTAAGTGTTCTTACATCAATATCAAATAACCGAGCATTTCCAATCTTTTTTAAATTTTCATGAACAATTTTATCATAATATTGCCATTCTCTCTCAACATTTTCACTTTTAAAATTTCTAATTACTGTATTAAGTAATTCTATAACATCTTTATAAATTCTTATATTTAATATTAAAGAAGGAGATGCATTTAAATTAGGAGATGCAATCATTGTTACTTTAACTAAAGAATTATCATAAACTTTAAAATATTCTGAAATATTATTTTTTATATCAAAAACATTATTATAAAGTCTTGAATCAACATTATCTTTAACAACCACTGACCTACTTAAAGTTTTAGTATCTTTACTATAATCTAATAGGCTATCAACTCCATTATTTACTAACCAATAACCATATTCAGGAGTAGATAATTCTCTTAAACCATAAATGAATTCTCCATCTAATAAATCAAATTTTTCAACTATCAAACTAGCATAATTTTTTAAATTTACTTCTTCTTCATCACTTCTTTTTAGAAGATTATTAATATAATAACTCCAATCAAATTTCACTATAACCACCTCTGACACATTATACTATCACAAAAAAGTTATAATTGCAAGAAAAAAAACAAAAAAGATAGCCAAAACTGACTATCTTAATTAACTTATGAATTTATTATTTAACTTCTACTTCAGCACCGGCTTCTTCTAATTTAGCCTTAATATCATTTGCTTCAGCAACTGGGATATTTTCTTTAACAGCTCCACCGTTATCAGCAATATCCTTTGACTCTTTTAAACCAAGTCCAGTGATTTCTTTGATAAGTTTGATTACATTAACTTTAGCTGCACCAGCATTAACTAATGTAACTGTAACTGTAGATGGACCATCGTTTGCTGCTTCAGCTGGACCTTGAACAGGAGCTGCTACAGCAACACTTGATGGATCAACACCAAATTCCTCCTTCATTGCATCAACTAAATCTTTAATTTCTAAAAGATTCATTTCTTTTAAAGCACTAATAAATTCATCTCTTGTTAATTTTGCCATAATTTTTCCTCCTTATTAATTATTTTCTTCTAATTTTTTAGCATATAAATCTAAACAGATTGCTAAATCTTTTGGTATAGCAAGCATACCACCTGCAAGCATTGTAAGTAAACCATCTCTTGATGGAATCGTTGCTAGTTTTTCTAAAGTTTCCTTATCGGTAACTTCCTTATCGATTAATCCAACTTTTAAAGTTACAACATCATGAGTTTTCATGAAATCTGCAAGAACTTTAATTGGAGCTATTTGGTCATTACTAAAAGCAACAGCGGTTGGACCTTCCAAATGTTCATTAATTGGAATATTCAAATCATTCATTGCTCTTGCAATCAAAGTATTTTTGTAAACTTTATAAGTGCTTTCAGCATCTCTTAATTTACCTCTTAATTCTTTGATTTCTTCATCAGTAAGACCACGATAATCGAATAAAACAACACTAGCAGCATCCTCAACTTTTTGTTTAATCTCATCAATTACTTGTTGTTTTTGTTCTAATATCTTAGGATTTGCCATCATCGTCCTCCTTCATCTATTAAATTTATTTAATGTCATGCAAGGAAAAAAGTCCTTTTTCAAGGACTTTAAATAATCATCTATTTATAGTCCTCGGTAGGATTTACTAATTACCTACTGTCTTTGGCACCACATCAATAAACTTACACTATTATAACATATTATTTTTATTTGTCAAATGAATTAATGTTAATTTTTATTCCAGGACCCATTGTTCCAGATATACTTATATTTTTAACATAATCACCTTTAACAGTTGCAGGTTTAAGTTTTAAAATAGCACTTACAAAAGCATTTAAGTTTTCAAGTAACTTTTCTTCTGTAAAACTAGATTTACCAATAATACCATGAACATTACCAAAACTGTCAGTTCTATATTCAACTCTACCTGATTTAACATCATTAACAGCCTTTACAACATCAGTTGTAACTGTTCCAGTTTTAGGGTTTGGCATTAAACCTTTTGGTCCTAAAATACGACCTAATTTACCAAGAAGTGGCATTGTATCTGGAGTTGCAATAAGAGTATCGAAATCAAACCAATTTTCTTTTTCGATTTTCTCAATCATGTCCATATCTCCAACATAATCTGCTCCAGCTTCTTTGGCTGCTTTTGCAGCATCACCTTTAGCAATTACTAAAACTTTTTTTGTTTTACCAGTTCCATTAGGTAATACAATAGCTCCTCTTAATTGTTGGTCTGCTTTTTTAGTATCAAGGTTCAAATACATAGCAACTTCAATCGTTGCATCAAACTTCGCATTTGAAGTTTCTTTAACTAACTTAATAGCATCTTCTTTGGTATATAACTTTCCCTTTTCAATTTTTGTTAAAGCTTCGTTATATCTTTTTCCTCTTTTCATTTTTACCTCCTTGTGGTTTTAGCGGACTCCTTAATCCTTCCACATAGGTTAGACCTATATGATTTTTTATTTTACTTCAATTCCCATATTAAGTGCTGTACCTTTAACCGTTCTAATTGCTGCATCAAGGTCATTAGCATTTAAATCTGGTAATTTAATAGTAGCAATTTCTTTTACTTGGTCTTCTGTTAGAGATCCAACAATTTCATTTTTTCCTTTAACAGAGCCTTTTTGTACCTTAGCATATTTCTTGATTAATGATGCTGTAGGTGGAGTTTTAATAACAAAGTCAAAACTTCTATCTTCATAAATAGTAATTTCAACTGGTGCTATATCTCCCATCTTATCTCTAGTTGCTTCATTGTACTTAGTACAAAATTCTTGTAAATTGATTCCAGCAGGTCCTAAAACCGTTCCAACTGGTGGAGCTGGTGTTGCTTTTCCTGCTTCAATTTCCAATTTAATCTTTTTGGTTATTTGTTTTGCCACGAAAAACACATCCTTTCATTTTTGATTTGCTTCGCGAGTGGTCCAAATGGCTAACTTTGTCCGCTTATTTTATTAAGTTAAGACATTTGCCTCCCAACTTCTTCTATATCTATAAAAATATAGCATTATGATAATATCATGATTTTCCTCAAAAATCAAGGCTTTTTTAACACTTTTGGCTTTAAATCGCCAATAGTTTCAACTTTTTTTTCTCTATTATTTAATATTTTTACTAATCTATCTACAAATTCTAAAAATAATTCAGGATTATATACTTTTTCTAAATATTGAAATCCCATTAGAATATTATTATATTCTTGGTATAATAAGTTCAATTTAGAATCTTCATTGATTATTTCTTTATAACTATTTTTTAATATATCTAATAATTTATCAATCAAGATAGCATTTAATTTACTAATATTAATCAATTTAGCATCTTTCTTTTTATACCATTTACTAGTATCTATAATATTAAAATTATTAGAATTATAGTCATATAAAATATTTACACTTACTAAATCATCCATATAAATGTTGGGATATTTTTCGATTTCCATCCTAATTTTATTATATGCATTCTTCAAGTCATCTATTAATAAGGACGAATCGAATCCTTTAGAAAGACTCATTCCTTTTAAATAATTCATTGTATAACCTTCTATAAGATTAGTATCATCATAATAATAAATATCTATAGGAAAAGCAATATTATCTGATTTATATCCTTTAAAATTAATCTTTCGATTACCTCTTAATATATGAAATAATTTAATTATTGTTTTAGAATCAAGAAAGTAACAAGCACCTTCTTTACCAGAACTTAAAAATTCTTTTTCCCTTTTAAGTTCTTCTATTCCTTGAAAATCAACCGAAAACCGTCCCATTTTTAAGCCTTTTGAATTTGACTTAATTCACATTCAATAGATGTTTCATTACCAAATAAGTCAACTAATACATTGATAATCTTTTGTTCTTCATCAATTGATTCTATAGTACCACTCATATTAGCAAATGGTCCATCAACAATTTTAACATTATCTCCAACATTTAAGTCTTTCTTAATATCAATCCGAGCCATACCCATATTCTTTAAGATATTATCAACTTCATAAGGTTGAAGTGGGGTAGGTTTAGCACCTTTTCCTGATGAACCAATAAAGCCTGTAACCCCCGGAGTATTCCGAACAATAAACCATGCTTCATCACTCATAATCATTTCAACTAGGATATAACCTGGAAATAATTTTTTAACTTTTTCTTTTTGTCCACCTTTTTTATCATCAACCATAACAGTTTCTTCAGGGACAATAACTCTAAAGATATAATCTTTCATATCCATAGAATTAGCCCTCATCTCTAATTTCTCTTTAACCTTATTTTCATGTCCTGAATAAGTATTAACTACATACCATTGTTTCTCATCCATTTTAACCCCTCCTTATATTAAACTCCGAATGAAGGCCATGATTAATTCAATCACATAAAAGTAAATAGCAAAGAAAATTACAAAGAATATTGTTGCAATACTATATTTAATCATGTCTTTTCGACTAGGAAAATGAACTTTACTCATTTCCTTTTTAATTTGTTTCCACAAACTCTCTTTGTTCTCTTTCTTATCTTCTTTTTTAGTAACCTTTTTCTTGTCCTTCTTAGTATCCTTTTTCGTTACTTTTTTTGTTTCTTTAACATCATCTTGTTTTTTAGTTTTTTCTTTCTTCATTATAAATCTCCTTTTTTTAGGTAAATTAAAAAACACTTTCGTGTTCATGTTTATAAATTATCACATTTATAAATAAAAATCAAGTGTTTTTTGTTATTTTTCCTAATTTTCTATTATTTCGCCACTTTTAGATTGATATTCTTCAATTAAATCATCTAATTCTATTTGTTTATTAGCTATTTCCATTTTTAAATCTTCAAGAACTTTATTTATATCTTTGATTAAATTATCCATTATTTATCACCAATACTTCTTTCTTCTAGTTTACTTAAAGATTCTTTAAACTTTTTTATTTCAAAGTCTAAATCATCACGAATTTTAATTAAATTTTCAAGTTGTATCTTTAACTCCTTTAAAGTATCATAATCATTATTACTTGCTAAATCATTTTTCTTTTCAGAAGCCTCTAAATATATCTCAATTATTTTTCTCGTTGCATCCCGACATTGTCCTTGACTAATTAATCTTTTAAAGAAATCTTTGATTGTTATATTAAGTATTTCATTACCTTGATTTTGAATTTGATTTTTTAAATCTTTAATACAAAGTTCTGGAAATCCTAAACTACCAAACGTATCATCAAGAGTATATTCAATAGTTGCTATTTTTCTATCTAATAAGTAATCATTAGGAATAGGAATATTTAAATATTTATATTTCATTAAAGAAATAAACGAACACAATTCTCGTCTTGATTTTTGCCGACATTTTTCCATAATCCCATACATAAGATTATCATCTAAAACTTGACCTAATGTTGTAATGTTATACTTCTTAAACATATCAAAGAAAGCATAATGATAAGTATAGACTCCAATTGTACTTAATTCAATTTCATAGTATTCCATAACTCCTCCTACTTTGCAAAATAATCTCCAAAATCTTCTAATCCTTCAAAACTTAAATTAATATGATTATTTTCTTTAATAGATATTCCAAAATTCTTTTCATTTTCTGTAAAACACTCTTCTCCAAAACCATCTCTTAAAAATAAAGCTATTTTATCTTCTTCATTTGGATTAACAAATTCAAGTAGATTAATGGTCTCATCATCACTTAATAAATAGATATGATTATCATTAACCCGAACTCCAACATCTTGCATAAATTTTTTAACACTAAAATCAAAATTATCTATTTTTTGATAAGCTTTATATAATAAATCTAAATCAGTATCACTTATTTCTCTTTTATCATTTAATTCATAATCACTTTCATAAATAGAATTTAATATAGATTTTCTTTGTTTTAAGAAAGTTAATCTATCTTTATAATTCTTCTTCGTTTTTAAATAAATATTATATAAATAGTCTACTATTTCATTATCAGCATAACCTCTTGATGCAATATTTTCTTCATCTATTAAATAAATTCCATCCTCTGAAACTCGAACTCCATATATATTAACAAAGTCTGTAAAATCTAATTTATTTAAATCTTTAGATTCCGGAGCATGAATATTTTTATAATGTTCTGCTAACAATACTAACTCATTAGCTGTTATATCAATATCATCAAGCATTAAAATAACTCCATTTCGAATAATTGATAAAACTTCATCTCGAGTACTTAATTCTTTGTTTTGTCTTTCTTCTAAAGATT
Organism: uncultured Bacilli bacterium; assembly: GCA_947624175.1. Taxonomy (GTDB): domain Bacteria; phylum Bacillota_I; class Bacilli_A; order RF39; family UBA660; genus RUG591. The sequence goes on along the minus strand of CANQJD010000001.1, from coordinate 62,875 downwards.
CTAAAACATCAACTGATAATTTACTTGGATACTCTTGCATGATATAGTTATGTAATAATTTATTATTATCTTGATTTTTAAAGCCTTTTTCAGTAATTACTTGAGGTTTAAATTCTAAAAGTAATAAGATTTTTTCTAATATATTAAGAAAATTTCCCCTATATCTTAATATCTTATAATCACTATATAAAGTTGTATCTAGAGAATTATCACAATTAATTAAAATGATAGCTTTTTCTGATAAAGAAATATCTTCTTTAAATCTTGTATCTAAAGTATCTAATCTAACTACTTTATCCATTTGATATTTTAAAGGTTCAACAACAATAATGTCTAGAGGATTATAATCTAATATTCCATTCAAACTTACTTTATTTATTGTATCTAATTCTATAGTATTATCTTTTGGTAATTTGTTAACATTCATGACTAGTACTAAATCTTGATAAGAAAAATTAGATTCTAAAAATGGAAGATTAAGGCAATCTTTTAAGTAATTAATCTCCGAATCATCCAAGAAATAATCTCCATTTTCTAGTCTTGTGATTGCTTTTCGGACTTTTCTTTCAACCAATTTCATTTTTAAAACTTCAATATCTAAATCCGATACATCAAAGTCATCTTTTTTTATATCATTAATATTTAATTCCATTATCTTATTTTGCATATATACCACCTAATTTATTATTTTATAAAGAAAATATAGATAATTAAACCTACTAAATAAAGAAGAGCCAAAATACTTGGTATAAATAAGATATTTACAAAAGCTTTATCTTCATTATTTGAGTTTAATTGTAAACCATTTGCTGATAAGGCTTTACCAGCTTCCGTTGCTAAAGATTTTCTAATACCAGCACTTCTTCCTTCTAACGAATTTTTATTTTCTAAATAAGCTGTTAAATAATTAACATTTCCATTTATAAATAAATCTTCATAATATTCATATATATCACTTGGTATCAAACCATTTCGATTAAATTCTTGCAAATTATCTAAAATAAAATTAAAATGATCTTGATTCATATTACCATCAATTGGAAAATGATTATAAGCCATTAAACCTATTTTAGCCATTTGATAAATGTTTATATTGATATCTCGTCTTGGGTCAGAATCAATTCTATCAATTAAGCCATGAAAATTAGAAAGGTTAGGGGGGTGATTAGTTAAAATGATTTTAGAAGGATTAAAATCTCTAATATAATAACCTTGACTATGAATATATCTAATAGTACCATCTAAAAGTTTTAAAACATTAGCAAGCATTTCTGGGTCATCATCATATTCTAAAATTAAATCCTTAAGTATCATTTTATCACCTCCAACCGAGAATATATTCTAAATCAATTATACCACAGAAATCTTTATTTAAAACAAAAAGTTGTAAGAATTTATCTTACAACAATATTAACTATCTTATTTTTGATAACAATTACTTTAACTATTTCTTTGCCATCAACATGTTTTTGAACATTTTCGTTTTCTAAAGCTAATTTTTGAATTTTATTTTCAGTTGAATCAGTTGGAACTTCAATTGTTCCTCGAAGTTTACCATTTACTTGAATAGCAATCGTAACTGTATCATCAATTAATTTTTCAGGGTCATATTTTGGCCATTTAGATTCACATAGATGAGCACCTAATTCGTATTTTTCGTTTAGTTCTTCCGTGATATGAGGTGCCATTGGATTAAGAAGTAGTAATAAAGTTCGATAATCTTTTTTGGTTATTTTTTCTAATTTTTCCATTTCATTTAATAAAATCATTAAACTTGAAATAGCCGTATTAAATTTTAAATTATCTAAATCTTCGGTTACTTTCTTAATTGTTTTATTGATTAAAACTTCTAAACTTTCTGTATAAGTTATCTTACTATTTAATTTACTAGCAATTCTTTCAACTCGATCAAGGAATTTCTTACAACCATTTAAACTATTAGTATTCCAATTAACTTCTTTTTCATAGTCTCCAATAAACATTTCATAAACTCTTAAAGCATCAGCACCATATTCATCTATGCAATCATTAGGATTAATAACATTTCCTTTTGATTTACTCATCTTCTCACCATTAGCCCCAAGTATCATTCCATGACTGGTCCGAATTTTAAATGGTTCTTTATTTGGTACTAATCCTTGATCGTATAGAAAGTTATTCCAAAATCTTGCATAAAGTAAGTGTCTGGTTGCATGTTCCATACCACCATTATACCAATCAACTTGACCGAAGTAATCTAAAGCTTCTCTTGAAACGAATTCTTTGTCGTTATGAGGATCCATATAACGTAGCCAATACCATGAAGATCCAGCCCAGTTAGGCATTGTATCAGTCTCACGTTTAGCAGGACCACCACATTTTGGACAAGTCGTATTCACGAACTCTGGAATAGAGGCAAGGGGACTTTCTCCATTTTCGGTTGGTTCATAAGATGCAACATTTGGAAGTTTAACTGGTAAATCTTCATAAGGAACGGGAACCCAACCACAAGTTGGACATTTAATCATTGGAATTGGTTCACCCCAAAATCTTTGACGGGAGAAAACCCAATCTTGAAGACGATATTTAACGGCTGCATGACCTAAACCTTCTTGTTCTAAATAATCAAGCATTTTCTTGATGGCTTCTTCTTTGGTTGTAATGCCATTCAAGAATCCGGAATTAATCATTTCTCCATCTCCAACATAGGCTTCTTCTTTAATGTTTCCACCTTTAATAACTTCAATTATTGGAATAGAGAATTTATGAGCAAACTCAAAGTCTCTTTCATCATGAGCAGGAACTGCCATAATCGCACCTGTTCCATAGTTCATCATAACATAATCTGAGATATAAACTGGTATTTTATCTTTAGTAACTGGATTAATAGCATAAAAACCTAAAATCTTAACTCCCGTTTTATCTTTATTAAGTTGTGTTCTTTCCATTTCACTTTTATGACTAGCAAATTCTTGATATTCTTTAATTTCATCCATATTTAAAATTCTTGCTTCTAATTTCTTTAAAATTGGATGTTCAGGAGCAATTACCATGAAGGTAACTCCAAAGATTGTATCAGGACGAGTTGTATAAACTTTTAATTTTTCATCTGTATCATCGATTGCAAAGTCAATTTCAGCACCCGTTGATTTACCTATCCAATTAATTTGAGCAAGTTTGGTTTTCTCTTGGAACTCAGTATCAGCAAGTCCATCAAGAAGTCTTTCGGCATATTCTTTCATACCAAGCATCCATTGTTCTTTTTCACGATGAACGATAGGACCTCCACATCTTTCACAGCAACCGCCTTCAACTTCTTCATTAGCAAGACCTATTTTACAATTAGGACACCAGTTAATAGTTTTCTTATCTTTATAAGCAAGTCCTGCTTCATAGAATTTTAAAAATTGCCACTGAGTCCATTTATAATATTCAGGATCCGTTGTTGCAAACTCACGACTCCAATCAAATGATAAACCTAAACTTTCAAGTTGTCCTTTAAAAGTTTTAATATTCTCTTTGACTGCAACACTTGGATGAACATGATTTTTTATAGCATACTCTTCAGCTGGCAATCCAAAAGCATCCCAACCCATTGGAAATAAAACATTATATCCTTCCATCCTTTTTTTTCTTGCAACGGCATCAAGAGATGCATAACTTCTTACATGTCCAACATGAAGACCAGCTCCACTTGGATAAGGAAATTCTACTAAAACATAGTATTTCTCCTTTGTACTATTATTCTTAGCTTCAAAAGTATGATTCTTTTTCCAATACTTTTGCCATTTTGCTTCAATTTTCTTTGTTTCCATTTGTAATCAATCCTTTCCGTACATAGTACTTTCCTATAAAATTATAAGTTATTAAGATAAGAGGTATAAATAAAACTCCTCCAACTATAATTGATAAGTATATATTATCGATAAATTTCATTACAAATACTGCAATAAAGGCTATATCAAATGCACTTACTAAAGCAATTTTATTCATAATACTCCGATAATTTATCTTATCTATATCTAATTTATACTTTTTAATAAGCAACAAGAGTTCAACAGGAACTCTTTTTTTATCCATTTTCTTCTTTCTAATTACCTGAAAAAAGAAATAGAGTAGGTAAACCACCACAAAAGTTCCTAAAAACCAATATAAATCGGTAAGCTTCATCAACACCTCCTAAAAATAAAAGAATGATACCAAAGGAGTGCAAAGCACGGTACCATCCTTAATTTACTTAATTATCTTAACGCGATTAACGAATTATTTTCTAAAAGACAAGTTCATAAATACTCTTTTATTAGTTTGCACCAACCACTAACTCTCTTCAAAAAGAATAGATATTACTACTTCTTTAAATAATTGATACACATATTTAACCATAAATATCTTTTTTTTGCAAGCATTTTTTTGATTTTAAGCTATATTTCCTTATGAATAATTAAATTACTATTCACAATCATGCATAAGGAAATTATTTCAATGATACAATTTTAGTAATTTTATTAAAATAATTATCTTAAATTTATTGACTTTAATATCTCATTAATTTATAATTATAAATGGATATACCTAATTCGTTAGGTGCTGTTCCTTTATATAGACAATTTTAATTCAAGTTGTTTAGTACAGTTTAAAAATCTATTTAAAGGAGGTGGTACTATGTTTAAAAGAGAATTCTTTTTTCAAGTAGTATCATTACTACTTCTAGGGATTTTTGCCCTAGAACTAGTACTAGCAATTTTGCTAGTTAGCTAGTAAAACAGCACACTAACGTTTGTCTATCGTTGGTGTGCTTCCAAAACCTGGAATAGTACCTAACTTGTGACAATTAGGTATATCCTTTTTTATTTTATGAAGTTTTTCTTCATGTATTCATATTATCATATTTTTTATTGTATTGCAAGTATTTTTAAATATTTTTCAACCTCTTTTGAAAACTTTTTGTATCATTTTCAATCAAATTATCTAAATCTTCTATTATAGTCTCTTTATGAACTAAAAATTCATCTTGATTTTTATCTTCTAATTCTTTATTATTTAAGAAACATTCAACTTCACTTAATCTCTTGGCAATTTCTTGTTTAGTATCTAAAAATTTAATTTCTTGTTCAAAAGTTCCATCTTCATTTTGAAGCATTAAAACAATTTCCTTAAGTTTTACAACTAATTCTTTTTCTTCTTCTAAATCTAAATTCATTTTATTTATTCTTTTAACTAAATTATTAATTTCATTAAATATTAGATTCGTAAAATTAGAATTAGTTTGAAATTTATTTTCTTCTTTATTTTTTAATAATTCACTTTGAGGAAATAAGTTACTTAAATATTTTTTAATTAATATTCCTTTATTTTTAATTATTTTATAAAGCCAGTTTAAAGAAAATAAACTATATTTAAATAGAGTAAAGATTAAATTTAATCCAAGCAAGGAGTTCATTAAAACAAAAAGGATAATCGTTAAAGTAATTAAAGAAATTATAGCTACTAATATCGTAAATAATTTACCTTGTTTTAAATCATTTTTTAAATCTAGTTTAATAAATAATTCTTGGTAGATTTTATTATAGATATTTTGAACTTTCTTAATAATAACATCTATTTTTTTAGATTCAAATACTTTATCTAATAAAGTATGTTTCTTATTTTCTTGAATTATACCTTCAAGTTCTAATAACTCTTTGTCTTCTATCATAAAAATACTACCCCCCTTGTTTGGGTAGTATTATACTAAATTTTTATCAATAAGTCAAATCATATGGATTTTCAAATGTTCCATCACCTGATGTTATTTTTACATTTGACTTTAAGTAAACACAAGGTCTAAGAACACTATCAGCATAAAAAACACTTCTTGTAGAACCAAAGCCACTCATATTCCAACGAGAAACAAGCGATGTTGTATAAGTATTTGTAGTATGAGTTGTAGGTGATAAAAGCCATTCATTTATTGAAATATTTATAGGTTTTGAAAGCCAAGTTGTATTGACTGGATCTTTATCAAATGAATTAAGTCCCAATGATGTTTCCCAATATTTGCTATTAGCACTATAACCATAATCACTTAGATATAATAAAGCAATTTTACCTTTCCAGGTTGCATTATTGTTTACCCATACTCGACAGGTTGCATTTGATTCTATTTGAATTGCACTATTATTTTCTGTCGAACCTTTATTCGCTTCACATCCACCAACTGCTCTCTCATATTTATACGCATCTTTTGGGGTATCGATTAAAACTATACTTCCTTCATGATTAGCAGTTACTGCACCTAAATAATATTTTGTTTCTTCTATCATATTAAAATTATCTTCACTCAAATAATTTAAATAACCTTTATTGATTCCATCAGCATCACTTTTAGTATTTAACCAATATTGCAATCCAGCTGTTGCCCAGTCACTATTGTCTGAATAAGTACCAGTAATATAATTTTTATAAGTATAATTTTCACTATCACCTTTTATTTTATAGGTTATTTCATTAATTTTGTAACTTTCAGGAAATATTCCACTTAATATTTCATTTCGTACGATTTTAATGTGTTCTTGTCCTACTTCATCAGGAAATACTCCAATTATTCTCCAAGTCTCATCATTAAAAGTTACATAGTTATTAACAGTTAGCCCAGAATATCTATATTCTCTTATCGTTTCACTAGCAATAGTTTCATTATATAAATCCCCATCAGTATTAACAGCAATTAGTCCACCTTCAAAATTTTCTTTACTTGATTCAGAATATTTTACTAATTTACTCTTAATTACATCTTTTGCATACTTGCTTTCTTGAAAACTATTTACTAAAACTTTCGCTGTAAAAGTCTTATCCATATAGGTATTGTCTGCATTATAATCTAACCAAATTTTTACTTTATAACTACTACTTTCATTAGCCTTTAAATATCCTCCTACATCTATATTCTTATCTTCACTTAATGTTTTAGGTTCATTATATCCTTGATTATCTTTATTACTTATAAATCTTATAACACTTTTAAATTCAGGAGTGGTACTTGTTTCTTCTATATATACATCATAGTACGAAGCGACTGTTCCGGTATTCTTAACTGTAAATCCTAATTCATCAGATTGACTGATTCCTTCCTTATCACTCATCGGATACATATTTTCTAAGTTCAATTTTTCAGTTTTACCTTCCTCAAAGGTTACTTGTAATGTTCCTACATTAATTACATAAGGATTACTACCAACTTGACTACTTCTTAAAAGAGCATAACTAGAACCTAATAACAAGACTAAACTAAGTGATATCATTAATATAATTACATTTCTTCTTTTCATATTTTAATCCAATCATCTACATAAGTATAACATATATTTCTGAAAATTACCACTAATTGTAGAATATTTTTCTATAATATGTATATAATTCTTTTCTACTATAAATGAGAAAATATATATAGGTGGTGATAATATGAATTTTAGTCCTGAAGATGATAGATATATATATGAATTAGTAAGTAAAAATATAAAATATTTTAGATTACATAATAAAAGTAAATTTAGTTCTTATGGTAAAATGACTCAAGAAAAATTAGCTGAAAAAGCTGACTTAAGTCATAGTTTAATTAGTAATATAGAATCTTCAAAAGTTCAACAGTCATTTAGTATTGCCGTTTTATACCGAATTTCAAAAGTATTAGAAGTAGATATTAAAGAGTTTTTTGTAGAAAGAGATTTTTAATTAGACTTATTAACTAATTTTTAAATAAAGTAGATAATAAGTCTTTTTATTATTGAATGCAATATTAAAAAAAACTGACGCACCATTTAATGGCTATCAGTCCTAGACATTTATAATTATACTACAATTATATTAAATAGCAAGTTTTTTTAACACAAAAATGTCATTTTTATTATTTTTTTATACTTCTTGCATATATTCAATCAATCTTAAGAATACTTTAATACTTCTTTTATCTAAACCTTTCTTCTTAAGTTTTCGAATACCTATTCTCTTCTTAGGAATAGATGTGTCTTTATCATATAAAATTGAAGCAATTGTATCTTTTAATTTAGTTGGTACTTTTAAATCTGATAAAATACTATCAATATCATTATCTAAAAGCATTAAAGCATCTATTTCAATATCTTTGCCTTGACAATTTATCATAAGTTGGGTATTAGGATTAAAATCTTTAATTTCAACAACAAAATCTGTATCCATGACATAAGAGACAAAAGGTATCTCGGTATCATTAGAATATACTTTAACACTTTCAGCTTGTTTCGTATTTCGGAATCTAATTCGATAGTCCCGAGTTTTAAAGAACATTCCTTGGTTACCTTCGGCTGTATTAATTATTAAAGTATAGTTATTAGTTAAATAATTATATTCAATATGGGTAATAGCATAAAAACCTTCTTCATATTTATTGGTTAAACCATCATCTTCATATAAATTATAAGAGTTACTAGCACCTGGGAAGACATGAATTTCTAATTCTTTAGGAGCATCAGTTGACATTACATAATTTACTCCAGAAGTTGGAATAATAGCACCAGCCCGAACAAACACTGGATAATCTTCAATATTATAAAATGAAACATACTTTTTATTACCAATAAACTTTTTACCTGTTTTAAAATCATACCATACACCATCTGGAATAAAGAACTTCTGAATCGTCCTATTTATTAAAGGATCGCTTTTCTTAACAATAGGAGAGACTAGCATTGAAGAACCAAAGAAATATTGATTAATATAAATAGGGTCATCATAAACAAAAGGATATTCATAATAAAATGGTTTAATCAAAGGAATACCTTCTTTATGATAATAATAAAGTTCTGTGTATAAATAAGGAATTAATTGATTTCTTAGTCTTAAATAGTAACTTACAATATTATTGGTTACAACATCCCACCGCCATGGTTCTCTTTTATAATAAGTACCAAACTCTGTATTAAATCTTAGAATAGGGGAGAAAACACCAAATTGCACACTTCTAATATAAAGTTCGTCATCTTCAATTCCTCCAACAGATCCTCCAACATCATGACTCCATAAAGAAACACCAATATTAGCAGCTGTTATATTGAATAGTGGCAAAAACTTTAAAACATCAAAACTAATAACATTATGTCCAGAATATAAAACCGGATATCTATGAGGAGCAAAATTAGCATTTCGTCCTAAAATTAAACTTCTATTGCCATTTCGTTCCATGTCTTTTTTCATATAATCATTTAAAATAAACATCGTATTTCTATTTTCTAAAACATCATAATCATTCCAGTATAAATCAATTCCTAGTTTTTCTAATGGATGTAAAAATATCTTAAAATAAAGATCCATAAATCTTGCATCAAATGGGTTAAAATCAATATAACCTTTTTTATTTAATTGAATATATTCACGAGCTTGAGGAAAATATTCTTCATGAGGCAAAATTCCATCTTTTGGATTAACTTTAACTCCGACTTTAACATTCATTTGATGTAAAATACTAATTAGTTTTTCAGGTTCTCTAATTAAACTTTTATTGAATGTAAATCCTGAACTTGTAGATACTTTAGTATTTTTAATACTCCAATCTTTGTCAAACAAAAAGACAGAAATAGGAATACTATTAATTCGAAATTTATTTAATAAAGTTACAATATGTTCATCAAGATAAGGCATATCTCGACTCCACCAATTTCCAAGCGCATAACGAGGTAAAAAAGCAGGGTATCCTGTTAAAGTATAATAATCTTTTAATACTTCATTGAAATCATTACCATATGCAAATAAATAAATATCTTTTGAACCTTCTTCACGTTTATAAACATTTGAACTACCATCTAATAAAATACTATCCGAGTCATCTAATACAACAAACATTTCAGGACTAATTAATCCCTTATCAAGGCCAGGCATTTTGATAGTATTATCAAGTGATACCGTAGTCCCACCATAATTTCTAACTTCTTTTTGAGTATAAAACCATTCCTTCCGACTAAAGGTTATAACAGCCGATAAACTTTTTTCTGTAAATTTGCTTTCTTTAGCATATTTTAAAGTAATATATTTAGTTTCAATATAAAAATTGCCACCATCTTCTTTGACTAAAAATTCTGGAAATGGAAAATTCCGATTTACAACTAAAGCCGATGCTAAATCAACAAACTTTCCTGTTTCACTATACTCAAGTCTAATTAACCTTTCAGTTAAAATGGAAATTCTAAATTTTTGACCTTGAAGTATAGCAGAAGAATTGGTCTTTAATTTATCTAAATTAATATAAAATTGGGGACCTAAATCATACATTGTAAGAACCTCCTTTTTATTCTTTATTTACTTAAATTTCTAATATAATATTCATCATAAGTCAAACCACTTTCATGAACTTTAGTGGCTAGTTCAACTCCTAAATAACGATAATGCCATGATTCATACTTAATTCCTGTAATATTAACAGTATCTTTTGCATAGCGGAAAATAAATCCATATTTATAAGCATTTTCTTTTAACCATTTACTTTCTTTGGTTCCTTCAAAAGTTTCACTACTTTCAGCCTTGATATCAACTGCAAGTCCTGTTTGATGTTCCGAAAAGCCAGGATGTGCAACATAGTTTTCTGCATAATTTTTACCATAAGTTTTAAGATATAAATCATAAGTTGATTGTTGGGTATTATAATCTCGATAAGCAGACCGAACTAATATTTTACTACCAACCGCAGCCTTACAATCATCGGACATCTTTTTAAAGGCTTCTAACATCGTTCCATTAGCCTTTTGTTTATCATCAACTGCATAATCTTCAGGAACACTTACTAAATCATCAGGTACAAAATTAGAATCTAATTCATTATATTTGTTAACTAACATATCAAAACTAAATCCCTTAACTTTATTAGGTTCTGTATAATAATCTCTATCTAATCCAATATTAACATAAGTAACGGTTGCTTCTTTATCTAAATTATTCTCTTCTTGATAAGCAACATATCTATCATAATTAGCTAAAATAGCATAATCATATCCAAGATAACTTGAAATATCTTCAATATAATCTTTCTCTAAAAACTCTTTAATACTACTATCTGTTGCACTTCTTAAAATATTTTCAATATCTTCTTCTTTATAACCTTTTTTAATTAAAGCATTGATATCTTTAGTATAATCTTTTAAATTATAATAATTTAATTTCTTATAGATATCATAATTTTCCTTTTTAAAATCAGAACTTGCAAAAATTGTATCTAATGATTTTTGATATTCACTTGCTAAAACATCTTTCTTTAAATCATTCTTTAAAATTGTATTAATGCTGGTTTCATTATAACCTAATTCTCTTAATTGATGTTTATTATATAATTTAATTGGGTTAATAACCTCAATTAATAATACTACTAATATAATACTTAAAATAATTATTACCTTTTTATTCAATTTTCTTTTTTTCATATTTTTCTCCTATTATAAGTATACCATAAAAACGAGATTAGTTAAGACCTTTTTTTAATTTTTATAAAAAAAAGACTAATTAATAGTCATAATGTAATCTATAATATCTTTAATCAAACTAATCTTAAAGTAGTAAAAATAGTTATTATTATTTTTATATAATTTAATATTTAAACCATCTAATATTAAATAATTAATTTCCTGCTTTATTGTTTCTATTCCATATAATTCTATTATTTTTAAATCTTCATCAAAACTTATTATTTTATCTTTATCTATTATTAATATTAAATAACAATTATATAACCTTTTACAAAACAAATATCTATTATATTTACTCATATATAGTTCTAAACTTAAGTACGTATACCAAGTTATCTATATTTCCCTTCTGATAAAATCACGGATAGGATTGTCCTTTACATATACATATTAAACCTTAATCCAATATTCTAATTATAAAGGGCTTGGCCGCACCGCCCTGTTGTTGTTGACATTGTTGTTGTTCACATTGCCGTCGTTGTTCCAGTTAGCCACATTATTAGAGTTGTTAGAGGAAGGGGACAAAAGCCCGACAACCATTTTATATTTATCCTACCCTTTAAAAAAATACTTATTTACTATTTTTACTACTTTAAAATTACTTGTATATTTAAAACTATAAAGATAAGTATTAATACTTGAAAAACATCTCTCAAAACTTATTTTATTATTACTATATAAATATTTAACTTCTTTAACTCTTCTTTTTATTTTAGTTATAGTATCTCTCTTTATCTTCATAATTGTTTTATTATTTCTAACTATAAATCGATATCCTAAAAAACAAAATCCTTCTTTACTACTTACTATCTTGGTTTTCTTTTTATTAACATCTAATTTATATACATCATGGATTATTTTTTCTATTTTACTTAAAGCTTCATATAAATATTCTTTATCATGATGAATTATTATTATATCATCCATATAATGTACCATATATTTTAAATGTAAATCATGGATTATATAATGGTCTAATTTAGATAAATAATATATTGATAAAAACTGACTTGTCATAGCACCAAGTCCTAGTCCTTTTCCTTCATTATATCTTGGTAAATCTAGTAACTTATCTTTATCATATGGTCTTTTTTCAATCATATTCCTAACTTCTTTATCAATGTCAGAATTTATATAACTACTATTCGTACTATCGATTATTCTACTAATTAATGTATATTCATTACTATCTAATTTACTTTCAAGTAAACTCTTTAATACTTCATGGTCTATATTATAAAAATATTTCTTAATATCTATTTTTAGTATATAAAACTTTCCATATTTCTTATTAATTTCTATATATTTTTTAACTAATTTAATTCCATAATCAGTTCCATAACCTTTTCTAGTTGCAACTATTCTCATATCTAAATATTTATCTAATTTAGGTATTAAAACATATCTTGCTAAATAATGATTAATAACTTTGTCTTTTATTTTTAAAGACATTACTATTCTATACTTTGGTTCTCTAATTATAAAGATATTATATTTACTAGGATAATAACTCATATTAGTAAGTTCATTATAAATATCTATGATATTTTGCATCTTATTCTTTTCAAATACATAAACTTTTCTCTTATTCCGACAATTCTTTCTAATCTCTAAATCATAGATATCCATTATATCTTTAATATTTATATTCATACCAACTTCTTAATAATTTATTAATATTTAATAACTTCTTACTTAATCTAATAGACTGTTTTTCACTTATTATCCTTTTCTTAAAACTTTGTTCTATATAAAAATCAATTAAACTAATTTTCATAATACCTTTAACTTGTAAACTTTTTCTTTCTTCAACTTCCATATAATTAGCCGTATAAATAATTTCTAATAATTCATAACTATCATTTACTAATCTATTTCGAAGTTCATAATATTTTCTTGGATAATTAATTAAATAATCATCAAGCATCATTATAAATTCTTTTATATGTTTAGCAACAATAAATTTTTCTTCATTCATTTAAAATAGTTTCAATAGTCAATAATATTTTATCTAATTTCTCTGGTGTAGTACATTTTAATTTATCTATTAAGTCTTCATAATGACTATCTTTACTATATTTTTCTTTTCCAATTTTAACAAATTTTTCATATCTATTTAATGTTTTAAAGTTTTGCTTCCTATCTTCTCCTATTATTTCATAATTAATTTTATTTTCTTCTAATATATTAATTACTTTATTAAGAGCTGATTTTGGAAATCCTACTTTACTATTATTTATTTGATAACCTAACAAAAAATACAATATATAGCAGTCATCATCAAAGACACTATAGAAAGTCCCACTTTTTCTTATCTTAATAATATTCATATTATTAACAATATTCCTTTCTTCCATGTTTTATCTATTTTTTGACTTTATGTCTTATGTTTTTCAAAGGTGGTGGTTTGGCACGCATTCGCGTGCCAACCTAATAAATATAAATCTCTGTCTTCGACAGTTACTGCTTTAATTGATATTTTATGTAAATCCGCGCCCGTTTCCCGCGGTTCTTATTCCGCGCGGAAACCTATTGTCCCGAATTTACAAAGTATGGTTTCAATTTACTTCCATCACCCCCTGTAATATTTGTATTGGATTTCAGATTAAGACTTGGCCGCACCGCCCCGAGGTTGCCGACACCGCTGTCGTCCACACCGCCGTCGCTGACCCAGCCAGCCACACCATAAGAGTTGCCAGAGGAAGGGGACAAAAGCCATTCGTATGTACTATGGTTTGCTGTTGTTTGTAACCAACTTGTATAGGCAGCTCTATCATAATAATCAGATAATCCAGTACCAGTCCAATATGTACTATTGGCAGTGAATCCATAATCTGAAGGATACATTAATGCTATTTTTCCTGTCCACGTTGCTTTATTTCCAGCATATACATTACATCCAGAATTTGCTGAATCTTCATAATATTCTACTGTTCCGGTATTTTCAGGACAACTTTTTACATCTCTTTCATTTTTAAAGGAATTTATTGTATCATCATTATACATTTGTGTTCCTAAATAATACTCTGTATCTTCTATCATACTTAAAGTATTTCCTTTTAATGTACTTAAATAACCTTGGTTTCTACTATTATCATCAGCTGTTGTATTTAGCCAATATTGTAATCCGGCTGTTGCCCAGTCGTTATTATAATTGTAATCAGTTGGATAATTCCAATTTGCCATACCTACTTCCTCATAATCAAGTTTTTCAATTGTTGCTTTTGTATTATTTGGAACTATTAATTTTTTTACACTATATTTTTTGTTTGGAAATGCTGTAGCTATCATAGCCTTATTTAGATAATATTCTCTACCATCTACTGTATAAGTTTCAGGAAACATATCTGCAGATAGCACATTATCTCTTACTATTTTTAAATGTTCACCTTTGCTGTCTGTAAATACTCCAATTATTCTCCATAATTCACATTTACTACTTGCATCTTCTTTTGTCGCATCAGCTTCACAATTAAAGTAGATATAATTATTTACATTTGTTCCTGAATATCTATATTCTCTTATATTTTCACTTTCAGTTTTAGTTGATGTATTCTCATTTGTTACCCCAATTACTCCGCCAGGTAGTCCTAATGTATCTTTCACTACATCTGTTGCTGATGGGGTTGGTAATTCTTTTTCATTAAAGTCTCCCGTTACATTTACTTTAATACTTGCAAAGACATCATTCCAAGTATCCATGTCATAGATTGCATCGTCGGTATTTCCTATTACTGTTTTGCTTGATATCCACATATATAATCTATAAGTTCTTATTATTTTGTCCTTTGTTCCTGCTGGTATAGTATTTACATATATTCCTTTTCCGGCTGCTAATCCTGTATAACTTCCGTTTTCTATTAGTACTTCTTCTTGATTTTCATCTTTAACTTCTACTAATTTAAAAGCTAATAAGTTATCTTTTATTCTTGTTTTTCTTGTCTCGTCATCATCTCCATGTAGTAAGTCTATTTCATACCAAATTGGTTTACTATAGGTATTCTTTCCTTCTATTTTAAATTCAAAATATTTTTCGCCTGGCCCTTCACTTGGTAAGGCATTTTCAATTGTTATTTGATTAGATTCCGTGAATTTCATATAAATATCTCCAGCAACTAACAATTGGTTTTCTCCAACTCTCAAATAATTCCAAATAGCAAATGATACTCCAACGGTTGCGATTAAGACTATTGCACTTATTCCTGCTATTATTACACCTTTCTTATTATTTTTAGTTTTTTCTTCCATACTTTTTTACTCCTTTCAAATATAAAAACACTTAAAAACCTAGTGATTAACATCACTACTTTTTAAGTGTTATTCTCGCAATATATAATTTATTAAATGTTGCTTAGGTGCTATACCCCCCCCATGGTTGACAAATTGTTAACATATATATATGATACATTAGTGAAATTTTTCATAGGGGTTGCTCCTTTCTATCCAATTTATTCTGGACTTTTATTATACTGCTTTAATAATTATATCTTATCATTATTTGTCGAAGAAAACAATACCTTTCTTGAACATTCCCAGAATACTGATTTTTTATTTTAATTATTTTTCAAATTTTCTTGCAAAGTTAAAATTAAAATGTTACACTAAAGCCGGTGATTTAGATGTATCCTAATAATAAAAGATATTATACATTAGACTATTTTTATAAAGAAAAGTTTCATTCTAAAATTGCTAAAGTTAGTTTAAATGGTAATTTTACTTGTCCAAATCGTGATGGAACTAAAGGGGTAGGGGGGTGTATTTATTGCTCTAACCTTAAAAGTGGAGACTATGCTGGTGATTATCATGACGATATAGTTACACAGTTTAATAACATTAAAAAAATAATGTTACATAAATGGAAAGATGCTAAATTTATAGGTTATTTTCAAGCAGGAACTAATACTTATGCTAGTATTGATAGGTTAAAAGAATTATTTGAACCTATTTTAAAACAAGAAAATGTTGTCGGTTTAAGTATAGCAACGAGACCTGATGCAATAAGTCCTGAATGTTTAGAATATTTAAGTGATTTAAATAATCGAACTTTCTTAACAGTTGAACTTGGTTTACAAACTATTCATGATAAAACTTCTAAATTAATTAATCGTTGTCATAGTCTAGAAGAATTTACCAATATGGTTAAAGAACTTCGAAAAAGGAATATTAATGTTGTTGTTCATATTATCAATGGTCTTCCTTATGAGACAAAAGAAATGATGCTTGAAACCGTTAAATATTTAAATAAACTTGATATAAATGGCATTAAAATTCATATGTTACATATTCTAAAGAATACTCGGCTTGCTGAAATGTATGAAAAAAAGCCTTTTCATGTTTTAACCAAAGATGAATATATTGATATTGTTGTATCCCAGTTAGAATTATTAAGGCCTGATATTGTTATTCACCGAATTACAGGTGACCCTAATCCTGATGATTTAATTGAACCTACTTGGTTAATTAAAAAGTTTGTTGTCTTGAATGATATTGATAAAGAATTAAAAAGACGTGATACTTATCAAGGAAAAAAATGTTAAAAAAATTATCCACATTTTTGGTGGATAATTATTTTTATTTAATTTCTTTTCCACAATTGCCACAGAATTTAGCAGTTTTAGATATTTTTCCGCCACAATTTGGACAAAAGTTAGGTCGTTCTTTAGACTCTTCTGTTGTATCAACCTTTTTAGGTTTTAGCTTTGGTTTTTCTTCTTCATTTAAAACAGGTTCTACTTTTGGTTTCTCTTCTTGGGCTTCAAGAACAACAGCTTCATCTACTTTAGATTCTGGAACATTATTTCTTACAGCATATAAGAATATACCACCTAAGTTTTCAACTATAACTGTTCCTATTGTAAATCCTGTTGCACTTTTTGGAGCAAGAACTTTAAATATATTATAGAAAGCAATTGCATTAAAGACGGTAACAGCAGCTCTTAATAAATAACTATAATCTTGACTACTTAAAACTAAAACTCCACAACTAAGTCCAAACAAAACCCATGTTAAAGTTGGATTTTTCTTTCCTTCTTCAGGATAAATCTCAAAACCTAATTTACCAATGATATAGTATCTAGCATATGGTACAAATGCAAGCCAAGCATTAGGAATCTTATTTTTAGAAGCTACATTCATAATTCCTAAACTAGATATTATATAAATGGCAATAAGTCCTAAAACTACAACAATTAAGAAAAATATTCCTAATATCCAAAACCCTGCTGGTATTTCCTCTAAATAATCTGTTATATTAAAACTAAAATTATACATATATATCACCTATTTATTAAAGCGAAAATGGCAAATATCTCCATCTTGCATTAAATAATCCTTTCCTTCTATTCTTAATTTTCCGGCCTCTTTGACCTTAAGTTCATTTCCACAAGCAATTAAATCATTATAACTCATAACCTCGGCTTTAATGAAGCCTTTTTCAAAATCAGTATGAATGATTCCTGCACATTCTTTGGCATTCATTCCATCTTTGAAAGTCCAAGCTCTTACTTCATCAGGACCTACTGTAAAATAAGTTTTAAGTCCTAATATTTCATAAGTTACATTAATAAGTTCATCAAGTCCACTTGTTTCAATTCCAAGCATTTCTAACATTTCATTTTTATCTTCGATTGATAACTCTGATAACTCGCTTTCAACTTTGGCACATATTTTGATAACTTTGCTATCATTTCCTATATATTCTTTTAAAGAAGCAACATAATGGTTATCAGGTTTACCTAAATCTTCTTCTTTAATATTAGCAAGATAAATAATCGGTTTCATAGTTAGAAATTGAAATGATTTTATTTTTAATTTTTCTTCATCAGTAAAATCAATTTGCCTTAATGGTATTGATTTTTCTAAAGCATTTTTGGCTTTTGTTAAAGCCGAGACTTCTATTAGAGAATCAGCATCTTTTGTAGTCATAGCTTTTTTATAAACTTTATCTAGTCTATTCGTGACAATTTCTAAATCACTAATAGCCAGTTCCAAATCAATTATTTCAACATCCCGAATCGGGTCACAGCCCCCTTCAACATGAATGATGTTCGCATCATCAAAGCATCTAACAACTTCAACGATTGCATCAACTTCTCTTATATGGGATAAGAATTTATTACCTAAACCTTCACCCGTCGAGGCACCTTTTACAAGTCCTGCAATATCTGTAAATTCATAACTGGCTAAAATTAATCGTTCAGGCATATACATATCATTTAAGATATTCATTCTATTATCTGGAACATTTACAACTCCAACATTGGGGTCAATCGTTGCAAAAGGATAATTTGCTGCTAATATATTTTGTTTGGTAATGGCATTGAATAAGGTTGACTTTCCAACATTTGGAAGTCCAACAATTCCTGCTTTTAAACTCATACTTCATCCTCCTTCTTATATGGTTGGATACACTCCTGGTCCAATCGGCAATCCTATTATATACCAACCAATCAAAAGTAGCAACCAAGTTAAAGAAATTATTAAACAATATGGCATGATTAGTCGTATTGCTCCAAATATTCCAATTGGTTTATCTTTATCTTTATTATAAATATTCAAGAAAGCAATAAATATGACAAAGAAGGTTGATAGGGGAGTTATTCCATTAGTCATCGAATCAGCAGCCCTTAATACAAATTGTAAAAATTGAGGAGCAATGTTGAATTGCATTAAAGGTGGTACTATAACCGGTGCTAAGATAACCCATTTAGCCTGAGGCGTTGTTAAGAAGAGGTTCGCAATAGCAATCAAAATAATAGCTATTACTAAAAGAGCTATTCCACCAAACTCTATACTATCTATAACATTAGCAACTATTCCTGTTAAAATCGTTCCGATATTAGTTTTTCTAAATACATAGATAAATTGAGCTGCGAAGAAGATTAAAATTAATATTCCTCCAAGATTTTTTAAATTATCATGACATCCCTCAAAGACATCTCTATCATTTTTAAATGTTTTAGAACCTATTCCATAAGCAAGTCCTGTTACTATAAAAAGAAGTGACATCATATAAGTAAATCCATCTTGGAAATAAGAGTTATCTCCAAAGATTTGTTTTAAATAAGTATCTTCTGTCATATCAAGAAGCATTCCTGATAAAGGTAAATTTGGAATAACTGAATAAATGAATAAAATCATCATGATAATTCCAGCAATCAAAGCATAGCGGAATCCTCTTTTTTCTTTATATTCTGTATTTAATCTTTCTTGTTCTTTCTCTTCTTCATCAAGATTTTCAATTACTTCTATTTCTTCTTCAGCATCTTCCTTTTTAACTCGACCAAATTTTGGAACGATAATTTTTTCAACTATAATCGTTCCAACTATTGCTAATATGATTGTAGATGCTATCATGATAAATAAATTAGATAATAAACTTACATGAAAAGCACCATCCACTAGTCTTGCAGCACTTGTTGTATAAGGAATTAAAGATACTTCCGCAGAACCCACAAAGATACTAGTACCAGTTCCAAAGGCAACTCCACAAAAGGCAGCAATTACACCCGATAAAGGATTTCGTCCTTTCGTTTCATAAATCGATGCTGCAATTGGAATTAAAATAACATATCCTATATCATTAATAATTGTTGAAATTATCCCTATAAAGATTATTATAAAGGTTATAACTTTATTATTAATCTTCGAGAAAATATGCTTGGAGAGATAATCCATAAACCCTGATGACATTAAAACAGACATACCAATAGCTGTTATAATCAACATACTTAAGGGTGCAAAACTAATGAAATTAGTTGCAGCATTACTAATAATATATTTTAATCCATTATAATTTAATAAATTCTCAACCCGAACTGTATTTTGAACGATTGAAAGGTCAGTTGCATTAATCGTACTATAAGTTGTTTGAAACTTTATTCCACTTAAAATCCCACTTACTAAAACGGTTAATACTGTTAAGATTATATATAAAGTAACGGGATGCAACTTCGGTTTCTTTAATCGTAATTTTTTCTTTCTATTCATTTTTATCACCATTAGATATAATTTTCTTTATTTTTTTATTAAATTCTACTCTTGGTAACATCACAACATGACCACAATTTAAACATTTAATCTTTATATCAGCCCCAACTCTTACAACTTCCCATTTATTTTCTCCACAAGGATGGGCTTTTTTCATTGTAAGAATGGTTCCAATATCATATTTTTTATCTTCCATATATCACTCACTTATACCAAGAATTTCCATAATGCGATTAAAATCTTCTAAATCTTGGAAATTAATTTCAATCTTTTTACTCCGAACTTTAACCTTCGTTTCTAATTTATCACATAATAATTCTTGAATATATTTATAAGTTCTTGTTTCTTCGGTTTCATGACGTTCCATTTTATTTCTTTTGGCAACTTCTTTACCTTGTGAAATCTCATCTAATTCATAAGTTGATAAACCTTCATTGATAATTTTATCAGCAAGTTCTTCAATTTTGTCAACATCTTGCATTTTACTTAAAGTTCTAGCATGAGTCATTGGTATTTTTCTTGCAATAACTAAATCTTTAACGGAATCTGGTAGGTTAAGAAGTCCTACCATATTAGTAACATAACTTCTACTTTTACCTATTTTTTCAGCTAATTGTTCATGACTATAACCACGTGACTCCATAATATTTTGATAGGCAATTGCTTCTTCAATAGGGTTTAAATCTTCTCTTTGCAAGTTTTCAAGTAAAGCAATTTCCATCATTTCTTGATCATTAAACTCACGAACGATTGCAGGAATCGTTGCTTTTCCAGCCAAACTACTAGCCTTAACTCTTCTTTCACCAGCAACTATTTCATAGCCTTTAATACTTTTTTTAACAATAATTGGTTGAAAAACCCCATGTTCTTTAATCGAACTTGCTAGTTCATTCAAACTTTCTTGATCAAATGTTTTTCTTGGTTGATAAGGGTTACTTCGAAGTTCATTGATATTAACTTCTACTATTTCTTCCTTTGGTGTTTCAGATACGATTTGTTCTTCTAAAGTTTCAATATCCAAAACCTCTGAACCAAATAATTCTTCTAAACCTTTTCCTAAGGCCCTTCTTCTAGGAGTTTCCATTACGCATTATCACTTCCTTTGCTAAATTTATATACGCTTCAGACCCTTTACTTTTAGGATCATAAGCAACGATTGGCTTACCATGACTAGGTGCTTCAGCAAGCCTAATTAATCTTGGTATGATAGTATCATACACTTTATCTTTAAAATAACTTCTAATTTCCTCGATTACATCAAGTCCTAAATTAGATTTGGAAAGCATTGTTAAAAGAACACCTTCAAGTTCTAAATGAGGATTCAAGTTCTTTTGAGCAAGCATAATTGTATTTAATAATTGAGTAATTCCTTCTAAGGCATAAAATTCACATTGAACCGGAATTATAACGGAATTACTAGCTGTTAAGGCATTAGTTGTAATCATACCTAGACTTGGAGGACAATCAATAATCAAATAATCATAGTTATTTTTAATAGACTCTATTTTTGTTTTTAATTGATGAGACCTTTTAAAGTTTGGATCATTTCTACTTTTTTCCATTAATTCAATATCAATTCCCGCAAGTTGAATCGTTGCTGGTACAATATCAAGATTTCTAAAATCGGTTTTAACTATAACTTCTTCAATACTTGCATCTCCTCTTAATAAATCGTAGATACTTTTTTGAATATCACCTTTGTTAATTCCTACACCCGTTGTCGCATTGCCTTGTGGGTCTAAATCAAGTAGTAAAACATTCTTACCAAGTAAGGCAAGGGAAGCGGCTAGATTAATACTAGTTGTTGTCTTACCAACTCCTCCTTTTTGATTTACTAATGAAATAATTTTTCCCATGATTACACCTTCTTTAAATGTTGTCAAATATATTTTATCAAAAAACGACAGAATAAGCAAAGGTATTTACTAACTTTATACAAAAAAATTATTAATTACCAAGATTTTCTTTAGTAATCAATAATTTTTAATTTATTTTTTGATTTTGATAGTAATTTGATAATAGTCATCGAATTCTATTTCTTCGGTATCAATATTTATATTGTTTAGTTTAATAGCATCGGTTGTTTTCTTAAGTTCATAAACAGCACCTCTTGCATCAAAGATAGTTTTTTCTGGTTCTAGATGAATATAATCATCTTTCTTTTTATTATCTTCTTCTTTACTATCTTCTTTGTAATCTTGTTTTTCTGAAGTTTCATTTGTATTTTCTTTAGTTTCAGTATCTCCAGAAGGTGAATCACCTCCAATTACTTCAACTTCTTCACTAGTATCTTCACTCTCTGTTTCAGAAGTATCACTATCTTCACTTTGTTCTTTTGTCTCTTCTTTATCAGCATCACTTTCTTCTTGTTTCTCTTCATCAGGATTAACTGCTACTGGTTTAACATTTAAAATATCTTCATAAGCATCATCTAATGGATTATCAAAATTTTCTTTATCATTAGATTCTTCATCAGTAGATTCATCATCGTTAGATTGCATATTGTTTTCTGATTCAGTATTTTCATCTGAATTATTTTGACTAGCATTTTCATAATCAAAATGACCATTGTCCTTTGAATTTTCATTTTCTTCTGGATTATTATTCATATCACTACCAGGAACACTTACTATGTTAAGAGGTTGATTAAATAACCCCCCTTGATTAGCATTAAAATTATTTGAAGGCATATTAAATGGCATATTGTTATTATTATTTTGAGGAAATGAAAAATCATTAATTGGTCCACCAAAATTATTTAAACCTGGATTACTAAAATCATTATTCATATTGTTCATATTATTGTTATTATTAAAGTCATTAAATGTATTTTGATTTTGACTTTGATTAATAAAATTATTCATTCCAAAATCATTTTGACTATCAAAATTATTCATATTAGACATATCATTAAAGTTATTTTGATTATCAAAGTTATTAGGTGTATCAAAATTTGGTAAGAATTGATTTTCTTTTGGCTTAATAGTATCTTCTCTTATTTGACTAATGAATGTATTAGAATTATTATTGTCGTTTGTATAATCAGGAGCCAGATTTTGATTATTATTACTGTTAGGATTTCCATCAAACATTGAACCTAAAGAATTAAAATTTTTATTAGGTGTATCAGAATTTGAAGGAGTATCATTGAAACCTGGTATCTCATTTAAACGATTATCATTTATATTATTAGATATATTAGGTTGTGATTCAATAAAAGACGTATTTCCTTCATTAGAGTTATTAGTTGATGGATTAGAGAATCCTCCTTGAAAAGTTGGAAGAGGGGATGTATTTTGCATATTTTGATTGTTAAAGTTTGGAATATTATTAAACATACCACTTCCTTGATAATCATTTAAGCCCATATTGCTGAAATTACCATATAAGTTTTGAGTATTTCCAAATTGATTATTTTGAGGAATAGGCTCACTCATATTAGATGGCATTCCCATATTCATATTGCTATCATTAAAAGTATTATTATTTGCATTATTAAATTCTTGAGTCATATTATTATTGTTATTAAAATTATTATTCATATTACCATTCATCATATTTTGTTGCATATCTACACCTCCTTCATTTGCTTCCTCTTTTTTTTCTTCTTGCATAGAACTCTCTTGATTTATAATTTCATTAGGATCAATTGGTTGAACTAATTTTTTAATTTCAGCATCAAGTTCCCTAACGGTTAATCTTTCATTTCGAATTCTATCTAACATCATCAACTGTTGTTCTTTATTTTTAACATTTAATAAACTCCTGGCATGACGTTCCGAAATTTGATTTTTAATTAAAGCATCTTGAACTTCTTCAGGCAGACCTAAAAGTCTTATTTTATTAGCAATCATTGGTTGACTTTTTCCCATTGTTTTAGCAAGTTCATCTTGAGTCATATTATCAAGTTCCAAGATTTTTTTGTAAGTTCTAGCTTCTTCAATAGCACTTAAGTTCCTTCTTTGTAAATTTTCAAGTAAAGATACTTTAGCACTTTCTTTATCATCCATTTCCCGGATAATTGCTGGTACTTTGGTAAGTCCGGCTAGAGCTGATGCTTTACAACGTCTCTCTCCAGCTATAAGTTCGTACTTCTCTCCTTGAGGTCTAACAATAACTGGTTGTATGACACCATGTTCTTTAATGGAATCAGCAAGTTCTTGAAGTCCGGTTTCATCAAAGACTTCACGTGGTTGAAACTGGTTAGGAAGAATATCATCTAATCTTAAATAGACAACTTCATTCTCCTTTTTTTCTTTATCCATACAATCCCTTCTTTCTTTTTACAGTTAGCATATATTAATATGATACCTTAAATTTACATTTTTTTCAATCCCCTTTTTAAAATATTTCTTATTTTATCTAATTTCCCAAAAGAAAACAATATTTATTAATTAATAATTACTATTACTAAAAAATGAATATTGTTAATCTTTAAAATATTATTTCCCAAGCAATATTTACTTTTGATATTCCCTTTTAATTTTACCATAAGGCCTTGGATATTTATTTGGAGTTTTATCTTTCTTTTGAACTTTAACTAAAGTTCTTATACTATTTTCAATAGGTAAATTAAAAGTTATTATCTCTTTAATCTCGGCTTTGATATTTTTTAAGATATTACTTGACTCCTCTATTTCTTCTTCTACATTTGATTTCATAGCAATAAGATAAGCATTAACTTTTAAAAGAGGAGTACAGGTTTCAATTAAAATACCAAGATGAGAAACGGCTCTGGCAACGACTAAATCATATTCTTCAGAAGCAATATGTGCATAGTCTTCAACTCTTAAACATTTCGTTTCTATATCTTTTAAATCAAGTTCTTTAATTATTTCATTTAGATAATTTATCCTTTTATTTAAAGAATCTAGAAGAGTTATTTTTAAGCTTGGAAATATGATTTTTAAAACAATTCCAGGAAACCCTGCCCCTGTTCCAACATCTAATACTTTTAAATCACGAGTTAAATCAATACCTTTTACTAAAGTTAGACTATCATAAAAATGTTTTAAGTAAACATCTTCTCGTTTTGTAATGGTTGTTAAATTAATTTTTTCATTCCAACTAATTAATAGTTCATAAAACGTATTTAATTTAGTTAATTTTAAATCATCTAATTCAATACCTAATTTCTTAGTTTCTTCTATAAATCTATCTTGATTCATTGTTTAACCTCTTTAAATAAACACTTAAAACGGCAATATCAGCAGGGTTTACACCACTTATTCGAGATGCTTGACCTAAAGTAATTGGTTTTACTTGGTCTAATTTTTGTCTTCCTTCACCGGCTAAATTAGGTACTTTTTGATAATCCAAATTTTCTGGAATTTTTATACTTTCTAAGTCCTTTAATTTCTTGGCTTCTCGTTCTTCTTTAGCTATATAACCAGCATATTTAATTGAAATTTCAACTTGTTCTAAAACCGCATCATCATATTTATCTGGAATTTTTCCTAAATCTTTTAAATTAGTTATCTTTATTTCAGGTCTTTTTAGTAATTCATATAAAGTTATACCATCAAGAATAGGGGAAGTATTAAGTTTTTGAAATAACTCAATCTCTGTTGGATAAACTTTATTAGTCTTCAAATAATTTGTAAGTTCTTCGATATTATGTAATTTAGTTTGGAATTTTTGATATCTTGTATCATCAATTAAACCAATTTGATGTCCATATTCCCGAAGTCTGATATCAGCATTATCATGACGAAGAAGTAATCGATATTCAGCCCTTGATGTTAACATTCGATATGGTTCTTTGGTTCCTTTCGTTACTAAATCATCAATCAATACTCCAAGATAAGCTTCATTTCTTTTTAAGATTAAAGGCTCTTTATCATTTAACTTCAAACTTGCATTTATTCCAGCCATCAGTCCTTGAGCCGCTGCTTCTTCATAGCCACTGGTTCCGTTGATTTGCCCAGCTGTAAATAAATTTTCAAGTATTTTATTTTCTAAACTTGGTTTCATTTCTAAAGGGTCTATTGCATCATATTCGATAGCATATGCATATTTTACAATCTCAGCATGCTCTAAACCTTTTAAACTATGAACCATCTCTTCTTGAATATCATGGGGCATACTCGTTGAAAAACCTTGTAAATAGATATCATCATAATATAAACTTTCCGGTTCTAAGAATAATTGATGACGTTCTTTATCTTTAAATCTTACAACTTTATCTTCAATAGATGGACAATATCTTGGTCCAATACCTCTTACATAACCTCCATACATGCTTGATTTCTCAAGATTATCCATGATTATCTTATGAGTTGCAAGATTTGTATAGGTTAAGTAACAAGGAACTTGGTCTTCAATTTTATACATTGGTTTAGTATCAAATGAAAAGGTTCTTAATTCTTTATCACCATCTTCTCGTTCTAAAACAGAGTAATCAATTGAAGATTTTTTAATTCTTTGAGGAGTTCCCGTTTTTAATCTTTGAATTGTAAGACCTAATTTTCTTAAATTATCACTTAAATTCTTGGCTTCTTTTTCACCATGTGGACCACCAGGTGTCCTTTTGTCTCCAACTAAAATATCAGCTTTTAAGTAAGTACCAGTTGTTAAAATAACTATTTTGGATTTAATTTCTTCACCTGATTCTAACTTTACTCCATAAACTTTATTATCTTTAACTAATAAATCATCAACAATGGCTTCTTTAATGGTTAAATTTTCTTGATTATTCAATGTTTTTAACATTTCTTTTGGATAAGTTATTTTATCAGCTTGAGCTCTTAATGCCCAAACAGCTGGACCTTTTTTGGTATTTAACATTTTTAATTGTAAATGACTTTTATCAGTGTTGATGCCCATCTCTCCACCTAAAGCATCTATTTCCCTGACTAAAATTCCTTTAGCTGGTCCTCCAATACTAGGATTACACGGCATATCAGCTATATTCTTAATATTTCCTGTTACCAATAAAGTTTTATGATTAAGTCTTGCAGATGCTAAACTCGCTTCACATCCAGCATGACCTCCACCTACAACAATGATTTCATATTCCATTCTATCACTTCCACACTTCCTAGAGATTATACAACATTTTTAATTTATTGTAAATAAAAACTTACCAAAAAAAGTACACCATTTTTTAATTTTAATGATATACTTTATTTATAAAGAGGATGATTATGGAAAAAGAAATTAAATATGATATTAATAAAGATAAAAGAGAAATATCTTTGTTATTTAAAGAATATGTTCAAATAATTTTAAATGAATATAAAGATGTAATTCCAAAGGATATAAAGGAACGTTTAAATAAAATTACAGATTTTAGTAATTATGTTCAAATTGAAGATACTAAAACCATTTCTTTATTTGCAACAAAAGATGGAGTTATTCATTTACCACTAGATGCCTATAAGGCAATTAGTATTCTTGCAACTTATAAAGAATATGGAAGTAATAAATCTCATAAAACTCATAATGATTTAGATATGATTATAAATAATAATACTTTTAAAGACTTTGTTGAACATATTATTTTAAAAGGTGCAACTCCTCTTGACTATTTTAAAGAAATCTTGTTACATGAAGTAATGCATGCATGTGGTTCTAATGGAGCAAGTGCTATTGCAGAAGGTTTTAATGAACTGAAAACTCGGGAAATTGCTCAAAAATATGGGTTAGAAACATCTTGTTGTGGTTATCCTAAAGAAACTAAAATTGCTTTTGAATTACAACAACTATTTGGTTTAGAGATTTGTAATCAATTAACGTTTGCAAATTTTGAAACAAGACTTGATATTTTACAAAATGAACTAGGGGAGGAAGCTAAGAATTTATATTTAAATGTTTATTCTAGTATGGAACAAGAGTTTAGACCATACATGGATAGAAATTATCCTGGCATAAACGGGATTAATGAAAAATGCAATCAATATGATAAAATTGATTATACAGAAGCATTTAATTATATAAATCAATATAAAGAAAGGATTTATAAATAGTTTTATTTTCCAACACAAAACTTACTAAATAACTCATCAAGTAATTCTTCATCATAATTTTCTCCAATAATCGAACCTAACGTATTCCAAATATTTTTTAAATCAATTTCTAACATATCTAAACCGATTTCATTTTGAAT
Source organism: uncultured Bacilli bacterium (assembly GCA_947624175.1). Classification (GTDB taxonomy): domain Bacteria; phylum Bacillota_I; class Bacilli_A; order RF39; family UBA660; genus RUG591. The sequence continues at coordinate 34,339 of CANQJD010000001.1, read as the reverse complement.
ACCGATTTCTATATCTTTAATGATATTTAAACATTCTTTGATTTTAGAAAGTTGTCTAGTATTCGTTATATAGTTATAATTACTAGTTTCAAATTTTTCTAAATTAAATAACTCTTTGATTTTCTCTTTTAAAGCATCTATTCCATTATCTTCAATTGTATTAATATAAATTATATTGTCGTTTTTTAGTTCTCTTAAATCAATTTTTGTTACTAAATCATTTTTATTGACAACAATTATTGCTTTTTTATCTTGAACTTTGTCTAGTAATTCATAGTCTTCTTGAGTTAATTTTTCATTGTTATTTAAAAGAAGAAGGACTAAATCAGCATTATCTAAAACTTCTAAACTTTTCTTAACTCCTATTTTTTCAACTTTATCACTAGTTTCTCTTATTCCTGCTGTATCTATAATATTTAATTTAATACCTGATATTAAAATCGTTCCTTCTACAATATCTCTCGTGGTTCCGGGAATATCAGTTACAATCGCTTTTTCACTTTCTAGTAATCTATTTAATAAGCTACTTTTTCCAACATTTGGTCTTCCAATAATCGCGGTTGTGATACCATCTTTAATCATTTTCCCGTCTTCTGCTTCTCTAATTATTTTTTGAAGACTATTTTTAACTTCTAAAATTTTAACTTCTAAATCTTTCATCGTAACTTCATAGATATCTTCATATTCAGGATAATCAATGTTAACTTCAATATTGGAAATAATATCAATCAAACTTTGTCTTAATTTTCTAATTAAATTACTACTATTTCCTTGTAAATTATTAATTGCAACTTTTCTTTCTTTTTCAGTTTCACTGTTAATTAAATCCATAACTGCTTCTGCTTTAACTAAATCAATTCGACCATTTAAAAAGGCTCTTTTTGTAAATTCTCCAGGATTGGCTTCTCTGATACCATTTAAAAATAAGATTTCTAAAACTTTATTAGTAGCTGATATTCCTCCATGACAGTTAATTTCAACAACATCTTCCATTGTATAAGTTTTAGGAGCTCTCATTACTGTTACTAACACTTCATCAATTATTTCTTCTTGATATTTTATATGACCATAATGAATAGTATGACTAGGAACACTCTCTAAATCTTTTCCTTTAAATATTTTATTAACTATTTTAATAGCATCAATTCCACTTACTCTAATTATTGATATTGCAGAAATTCCAAGCGAAGTTGCAATACTCGCGATTGTATCATTCATATACATCCCTCACTTCGAGTAGAATTATACCATAAAAATAAGACTATGTCATTTATTTTTAACATAATCTAATTTTATATTTAATATTAATTTTAGTAACATATCACAAAAATCACATAAAATTAGAAGCATTTTTTCACAAAAATCGCAACTTTTTAAGGGACTTTTACACAAAATTTGCTATTTCCTATCTATTATAATTAAAGGAACTAACATTTCTTTTTTGGTAAATCCAGCATGATTAGCCTTAAAAATAGGGGAGTTATCATCATAATTTAAACAGTAATTTCTTGTTGCAACAATTAAATAATCACCTAATGTATCTTCTAAATATTGATTTCTTTGAGGTCCAAATAATTGTAAGTCTAAAACTTCTTCTTTTGTTAATAAACAAAAAGCATTTTTTAAATATTTATTGAATAATTCTTCAAATTCTTCTTTTTTAACTTCATCTTTTAATTTAATAGCTGCGGCTCTTGGTTCAATGGCTGTTGTTCTTGCAAGCATATCGTATAACTTTGGAATATCTTTTTGAATATTAATATACTTTGTTTTTACAAGACCATGATCAGCTGAAATTATTACTAACGTATCTTTTAATTTTGAAGTTGCATCCTCTATCTTTTGATTTATCTCTTCCATTTCAGAGACTACTTTTAAAGAATGAACTCCTAGTTCATGAAATAACTTATCAGGTTTTTCAATATAAGAATAAATAAACTTTTTATCTTTCGTTTTACATAATTTCGTTATTCTAGCCAAAACTTCATCTATATCATAACAAGGATTCTCAGTATCAAATGGATAAGCATAATAAGCTTTCGCTTTTTTAGTATCATTAATTAAATCAATTATACTTTTAAATTGCATATAACTTCTTTTTTTAACACTGAGTTTAGGTTCCTTATGACTATCTTTTAATTTATCTAAATACAAAGATATTGTCTCATCTGTATCTTTAAAATACATATCCCAACCATACCAATTATGCTCACTTGGAGTAAGACCTGTTAATATCGAAGTAGTTGCTGCCGTTGTGGTTGGGGGAAATACTGTACTGATATCTTTTACTTTTTGTTCTTTTAAAAATGCATTTCTTTTTAACATCTCTGTTAAATTATAGCTTCCTAAACCATCTAAAATTAATAGCACCACATTCTTATACTTTTTATTCTCTAAAATTTCATCTAACTCTTTCATCGTTTCATGAAAAGGTTGAACTTCAAAATATTTTAAAATTGAATTACTAACTGATACTAAAGAATTTTTATAATCTACTACTATTTTTTTCATTTAACTTTTCACCAACCTATGCCGTTTATCACGGACATCTCTTTCAAATATTTCTTCTAAAAATTGTACTCTCTCTCCAAATTTTTCTAACAAATTAATTGTTTCATTTACTATATCTTCAAAAATGTTATTAAGTAAATTTTCATCTTTTCTTAATAAACCATCAAGTAAAAAGAGAGTAGGACTCTTTATATTTTTATTACCTAATAATTGTAAAGTAAAATCCATTTTATTATTAGGTATTTTATATCCTTCAAATTTACAATAATTCATTAAATTATCTAAAAACTTATTAACTGAATAAAAGCAATTTTCATATATTACCTCATCTTCCATTTTTTCTGCATGATAATTAAACTTTATATCATCATCTAAAATATCCCAATCTAAATAACGATATTCTTGCTTTTTTAACATATCAATACAATAATTTAAGCCTTCATGTCCATTTAAGATATCATTTAATGTATATCTTACATCTTTAAATTTCTTTAAATTATCAAGTCCCGAAACAATTCTATATCTTTTTCCATATTGATACTTATGAGTTTCAGGTAAGAAATCAGTCATTTGACTTTTCTCATGTATCATAGCATGTATTAACACATTCTTTTTCGTTGTTGAAACCTTATGGTTAACAGGACCAACTAATGTAGAATAAGAAACTTCAATGTCATTAGTTGTTAAAGCTTTAGATAATTTGTATAAAAAGTAATGAAAGTTTTCAATATCTTCTTTCGTTACTTTATTAGAAATTACTCTAATATCATAATCATTCGCAAACCTATCTTGATAATCATCTTTTGCCATTGATCCAACAACAAAAACCGTTTCTACATCCTTATTACTTCCAAAATAAAGTGTAAATGCAACATCAATCTTTCTAATTATAGCTTTTAATTCATTCGTCATATTTTTCCTCCGAATGAAACTATAACAAATTGAATTAGAAAATTTTGTCGAATAAAGGATTAATTTTATTTTTTTTGCAAACAAGACCAAGATTTATCTATCTCGGTCTTTCTATTATATTTACTACCAAACAAATTTAATTTAAACTTTCTTCCTTCGTTTCTTCTTTAGGTTTTATTACAACACAACGATTAGGTTCTTCGCCTGTACTTTCTGTATAAACTTTTTTATTATTTGTTAAAGTATTATGAATTATTCTTCTTTCATAAGAATTCATTGGATCAAGTTTTGCTTCAACTTTCGTTTTTGCAACTTCTCTTGCAATTTGTTTAGCCATCTTTTCAAGATTCCATTCTCTTTTTTGTTTATATTCTCCAACATCTAAAACAAATTTATAAACTTCTCCAATTTCTTTTTGTATACTTTGTCTAATTATTGTTGTTAAAGCTGAAAGAGTAGCAGCATTCTTTCCAATTAAAATTGCATTGTTATCTGCATAAATAGTAACATTTAAAGTTTCGCCACGTTTTTTTACTTCCATATTGATGTTAATGCCCATATCATTAGTTATTCCTTTAACTAACTCTTTAATATGATTAACAACATCTTCCTTTTTAATTACTTCGATTACACTTTTTTTATTAAATAATTTTGTGCTACTTTCAATTTCTTTAATATATAAATTACCTTCTTGTTCCATTAAATCAGCCATAGCCATGCTTTTTGCTTCTTCAAACGTTTTTGCTTGATATGTATATTTTTTCATTTTACCCTCCTTCTAACGATTAAGTTTTGAGCGACTGTAAATAAGTTCGTGGTTGCCCAATATATATTTAAAGCCGTTGTCATAAAGAATGACATAACTATAATCATTAATGTAAACATATTAGTCATCATCTTTTGTTGTCTTGCCATATCACTATTGGTGGTTGGCTGATCTTTAGTTGTTGCTTTAAATGATAAATAAGTAGTTACCATAACTATTGCACTTAAGATTAAATACCAGCAGTTATGATTTGTAAATATTCCAATTCCAGGAGTCGTTCCTAAGTGAAGTCCAAACATTGTTCCTTCAAAGATAGCTGGTACTCGATTAATGGCTTCTAGAAATGCAATTAGAAGTGGTAATTGAATAAAAGCAAGTAAACATCCAGAAATAGGATTAATATTATATTTTTTATATACCATCAACATTTCTTGGCTCTTTTGCATCATGACTTGTTGGTCATTTTGATCCTTATTAGCATATTTCTTTTCAATTCTCTCCATTTCTGGTTGAGCCTTTTTCATATATTCAGACTGCATCGCCGTTTTTCTTGTAATCGGATATAAAACTAATCTTATTAATAAACTTGTAATTATTAAACCTAAACCATAATTCTTAGTTAAATTTCCAAAGAATAAAATTACAAATGCAAGAGGTTTAATAAATATTGATGTCCATAATCCTTCGTATTTACCAGATGTAATCTTAAAACTTTCACAATCAACTTCTTTTTCTTCAGTTGTAACATTTCCCTCTTCATCTTTAACTTCTTCTGTAACCTTAACTTTTTCACTTGGACAAACACAATAAGGTAACGAATCAATATCAACTTTATTTTCTTTATAAAGTTTAATGGTTTCAGAATCGGTTGGTCGACATACAATATTTTCAGTTAAATTTTGACCTGTTACTTCATTAATAACTGCTTTCTTATCTTTGTCTTTTAAAACTTTTGTACATCCTGTTGTTAACATTAAAACAACAAGCAATATTAATATTAATTTCTTATTTTTCTTCATTACTATTCCTTTCTATTTGTAAATCATTTTAAATAAATTTCTTAAATTTTCTTCAAGAATTGCATATTTTAAATTCAAGCAACTCTTTCTTACTATTATAATATAATCTTCTTGTTTTGAATAGAGATTTTTTGAATTATCTACAATATTTCTTACTTTTCTTTTTAATTTATTCCGATTAACAGCATTACATACTTTTTTAGGAACAGATATTCCAAACCGATATAAACCTAAATTATTTTTTTTATGATATAAGACAAAGTAGTGATTTTTTACAGATTTACCGGTTTTTAAAATATTATTAAAATCTTCATTACTCCTTACTATATTAATTTTCTTCATATTTTACCTCTATTCTAATAGATTTACAAATTCCAAAAAAAACCACCATAAAAATGGGGCTTATTTTTTAATAATTTCCTTACGACCTTTTCTTCTTCTTGAATTAACAACAGATGTTTTCATCCGTGCAAAAAAACCATGTTTCTTAGCTCTTCTTCTATTATTTGGTTGATAAGTTCTTTTCATTTCACACCTCCAAAATCAAAGTCTACATTATTATAATAGCAAAATAGGGTACTTGTCAAACAATTTTTACTAACTTTTGTAAATTTTTTCTAAATTATTGTCTCTTTTTTGTTTTCTTAACCTTATTTTTTTATTCTAAAGAAGAATTTTTGTCTTCTTCTTTTATATTTTTTTTCTTTCTAGGTTTCTTTTTTGATTTTAAACTTTTTTTCATCTCATCACTATAACCAATAGTAATATTTTTATTTTTACGTTTTAATTTTTCTATTACTTCATCAATTACTTTTTCTTTATCCTTTTTTATATATCTCGTATTAGCAATATCATAAGCTTGATTTTCTGTATCAACAATTTTTACATTTTTATTAACAAGCAATCCATTATAACGATATTCGTAAGGATAAGCCCATATGATTTCATCATATTTTAATATTGTTAGACCTTGAGATAAATCTACAACATAATCTTTGGTTAAATATAATTTCATTTTTTGATAAGGATTATGTCCCATTCCATATATTTGCATACCTATTTTTTCTAAGTCTTCTTTACTATATTTCTTTAATACTTTTCGATTTTTAAAATAAGTGCTAACAAAATGGAACATAAATACGATAAACATACAAAAACATACTATACTTCCTATATAATATAATTCTGAATTATCGATTATATAAGTTGTATTCAACATAATTGGACCTACAAACTCATCAAAATTTTCAATAGTTAAATATTCTTCACCTAATTCTTTATTATAGGCTTTAATAGCTAATTCTTTAATATCAGTTGTAATTTTTTCAGTTACTCCTGTTATTCGTTCATTCTTTTTATTTAATTTTTGATAATCTTTACTACTCATATAAACAACATATAAAAAATTATCTTTATCCATTACTAAATAAAATTTATTATCACTTTCTTTACCATCTTGTTTATAACTTGCAAATAAAAATGGAGACATTGCAATATCTATATAAGCATTTCTACCTTCTAACTTATTTATATCACCAGTTAATTCATTCATCCCTATTGCTTTATCTTGGGCATGATGATACTCTTGATATCCTATATATATAAGGATAAGTGTTCCTATTAAAAAGAAAAAGCTAACAATAAAAATTATTAAACTATGTCTAATTGCTTTTGTTAATTCACTTGAATTTAATTTTTTCATACCAAATCTCTAAACTAAAATTTAGACCTCCTAAATATTTCTGTTAAAAATAACATGATAATATAATAAGCCAATTTTTATTAAATGTAAAGTTAAAAATTTTTTTAAAAGAAAAATTTCTTTGGGAAATGAGAGTTTTCCACAATTTGGTGGAAAACGTTTTTAACTTGTGGAAAAGTCAAATTGTGGAAAAGTGGAAAACCTTAAAGTTTTATTGTAAAATAAGAAAAAAATATGTGGATAACTCGGTGGATAAGTATGTGGAAAACTTTTTTGGGAAATTTTAATCCACCTAGTTTTCCACCATGAATTGTGGATTATTTCCCAATTTTTCTTAATTTATTTTTTTTAATTTTACTTGACAATAGGTATTGTTTTTTTATAAAAAATAAACTAGAATAATAACACAAAGAGTTAGAGAGGACATTCTCAATAAGCTCTTAACTAAAGAATAAAACGGGTTTATACAAATTAATAATCATTTATAATACGTGATTTTGATAATTAATGATAGGAGGTGGATAATGAATAAAGACCTTTTATGGAAGCAATTCTTAGAAAAGGTACAATCTAAAGTTAATTCTATGGTATATTCAACTTGGTTTGCAAATAGTTACTTATTAGATATTACGGAAACCAAAGCAACAATTGTTTTACCAAGTATAATCCATAAGCAAAGAATCGAATCAACTTATCAAGATGTTATAATTCAAACTTTAACAGATATTACGGGAAATATCTATGATTTAGATTTCGTATTAGAGGATGAAGTATCAAAAATCGAAGAGCAAAAGAAAGAAGAAATTGAACATCCACAAGTTAAAGAAACAAAAAAGTTTCGGCATGAATCTAATCTAAAACCCCAATGTACTTTTGATACTTTTGTGGTTGGAAATAGTAATAGATTAGCCCATGCGGCGGCATTCGCGGTTGCTGAAAGTCCTGGTCTTGCTTATAATCCGTTGTTCCTTTATGGAAATAGTGGGTTAGGAAAAACTCATTTAATGCATGCTATTGGTAACTATATCGAAGCAAATTCTGATAAACGAGTTTTATATGTTACAAGTGAACAGTTTATTTCAGATTTTTCAAACATTGGGCGAAAAGAAAAAAATGAAGAACAAGACTATGATTATGCTGAATACTTTAAAGATAAGTACCGAAATATTGATGTTTTAATTATTGATGATATTCAATTTTTAGCAAGAGCAACTCAAACCCAACAAGAATTCTTCCATACATTTACTGCATTACACGACAATAAAAAACAATTAATCATTTCATCAGATAGGTCTCCAAATGATTTAAAACTTTTAGAAGAAAGGCTTCGAACCAGGTTTACATGGGGTGCCGTCGTCGATATTTATCCACCTGATTTAGAACTTCGAATTAATATAATAAAAAAGAAGATAAATGGTGAAAAAATCGATAAATCATTCCCAGAAGAAGTTATTGAATATATTGCTTCTAATATGACAAGCGATGTAAGACAACTTGAAGGTGCAATTAATAGATTACTTATTTATTCAACGATGATGGGAGGTGCCGATATAACCTTACAACTAGCCGTTGAAGCTTTAAAAGGAGAAGTTAGTAAAGGAACCAGTGAAAAAAATGATATTGCCAAAATTCAAAGAGTCGTTGCAGATTTCTTTCAAATATCATCAGATGATTTAAAAGGAAAAAAGCGAAGTGCTAGTATTGCATTTCCAAGACAAATAGCTATGCTTCTATCTCGCGACGTTTTAAATGAATCCTATCAAAGAATAGGTTTAGAATTTGGTGGAAAAGATCATACTACCGTTATGTATGCTTGTGAAAAGATAGAAAAAGAAATAAAAAAAGATAAAAGTATCCGTGAAACTGTAGATAAAATAAAACAAAATCTATTGTAAATAAAGTTATCCACCATGAATTGTGGATAACTTACTATGAAATTTTATAATTTAGAAAAAATAATTAAGAAATTTTAACAAAAATTTGATAAAATAATATTAATTGTGGAAAAGTCACAGTTATCCACCAAGTTATCCACAATAAAAAATGCTTGTAAATGCTTGATAAATAAGAAAAATAACTAGTTTTCCACAGTTTTCCACCTTATTATTATTACTATATTATAAAAGAAAAGAAAAGAATATAAATAATTTTTTTAGAAGGAGATTAATATGAAAATTAAAATTAAAAAAGATTTATTACTAGAAAATTTAAATAAAGTTGCTAAAGCATTATCAACTAAAAATTTAGTACCAGCTTTAGCAGGAATAAAATTTGATTTAACTAATGATGGTTTAACATTAACAGCTTCTGATAATGATATCACAATTCGAGCTTTTATACCAAATAATAAAGATGATATGGAAGGTATCGAAGAAGGAAGTATTATTATTCAAGGAAGATATATATTAGATATAGTTCGTAAACTTCCAGATAAAATGATTAATTTAGAAGTGTTTGATGAATTAAAAGTAATTATTTCAACTGAAAATAGCGAATATAATTTAAATGGTATTAATAAAAAAGAATATCCTAACATTAATTTAGAAACTAATAAAACACCTATTTTAATAAATAGTAAAGTATTTAAAGATTTAGTAAATCAAACGGCATTTGCAGCTTCAACTGATGAATCGCGTCCACCTTTAACTGGATTGAATTTAAAAATAGTAGGAGATTTATTAGAATGTAATTGTACCGATTCTTACAGGTTAGCTAGAAAAGTTGTAAATGTCGTTTCCAATGATGCTAATGAATATAATATTGTTATTCCAAGTAAGAATATCATTGAAGTATCAAAATTATTAACTGATGATGATAAAGATGTTGAGTTACATATATTTAATAATAAAATATTATTTAAATATGATAATGTATTATTTCAAAGTAGATTAATAAATGGAACGTTCCCTAATACATCTAATTTATTACCAAAAGATAGTATATTAAAATTAACGGTTAACGTTTCAGATTTATATGATGTTATCGATAGAGTAAGTATCTTAACAAGTGATAAAGAAAAAAATGTAGTAACACTTGAGACTAATGGAGACATATTAACTATGAAATCATCAAGTGCTGAAATAGGTCGAGTAGAAGAAAAAATGCCAATCAAAAAAGATAAAGAAGAAGATATAACGATATCTTTTAGTGCTAGATATGTAATGGAGGCATTAAGAGTATTTAATAGTCCAGAATGTGAAATATCATTTGTTGGAGAAGTTAATCCGATTATTTTTAAAGCAAGTGATGCTGATGATTTAATCCAATTAGTATTGCCAATTAGAACTTATTAATAAAAAAAACTAATAATTTCAAAAATTTGACTGATTTTTAAAGAAAATTGGTCTTTTTTTAACATTTTTTTCCATTTTCGACAAAATTCGACAAATTTCGACAAAGCATGTTGCTATTATAAGCCCCGAAATTTGAGTTTTCCACCATTTTTGTGGATAAAGTTAAATTTTATATTTCAAAGGGGGTGAAATTAATGAATCTTGATTCTTATGAGATTAATCGAGATACTTGTGCCGTTTTAAATGTTGGAAAAGAAGCAACCAAAATAATTGAAGGCGATGAAAATTATCTAATTGATAAAAAAACATTTGAAGTTATGGAAGATAGTTGTGCTTACTATGGTAGTACTTATGATGGAAGATTAAAAGGAACAAGAATGATCCTTGGTTCTAGTTATAAACTACCTATTGTAATTGAAGATAGTAATGATATTATCTTCTTTCCAACTAATGGTAATAACAATGATAATTGTTCATGGATATCTTTAAAACATATTGAAAAATACACACCATATAAAGGATATACAAAAGTAACTTTTGATAGTGGCAAAACAATAATTTTAAAAATATCTCATAATTCATTTGAAACTCAATTATTTAGAGCCATGCGTCTACGTCAAATTCTAGTAGATAGGTATTCCAAAGAACCAGCTAAAAAAATCACAAATAAAGAAGAAACAAAAAAACAAACACGAACCAAAAAGGCAACAAGTAGTAAAAAGAAATAGTTAGAAAGGCACTTAACTCGTGTCTTTTCTTATAAAAAAATTATCCCCAATAAAAGTGGAAAATATAAAATCAATAAAAAAATGTCTAAAAGTGTTATTTGGGATTGTTTTCCCTCAAATTTATGATATAATAATTAAGCGGGTAGGTATATTAGGAAATACCCAAAATTTGATTTTTAGGGTTTTTGTGATGTTTTATGAGATTAAAGAGTTTAAAATTAGAAAATTTCAGAAATTATCAAGAAGTAAATCTTGACTTTGCACCTGGTATTAATATTATAATTGGTTCTAATGGAGAAGGAAAGACAAGTATTCTTGAGGCTATTTATGTATTAGCTTTAACCAAAAGTAATCGAAATGGTATTGATTCTGATTTAATTAACTATAATAGTAATCTTGCAAAAATATCAGGAGAAGTTTTAAATGATGAAGTCTTAAAATCTTATCAAGTTGAAGTTGATAGGTTTGGAAAAAGAGTTTATATCAATAAATTCCAAATCAAAAAGATTTCAGAATATATTTCCAATTTTTGTGTTACTTCTTTTGAACCAAATGATATGGAAATAATTAAAGGTTCTCCGAGTATCAGAAGAAATAACTTAAATATTCAAATAGGTTCTTTATATAATAATTATTTAAAGTATATGAATGAATATAATAGTCTCTTAAAAATCAGAAATGAGTATTTAAAAAGATTAAATATAAATGCTTTATCCGATAAAAAATATCTTGATGTTATTAATCAAAAAATGCTTGATTTAAGTGTTAAAATTTATTATTTCAGATTTTCTTATTTAGAAGAAGTTAATATGATTATTGAGAATATCTTTAAAAAGATATCAGGTCTTAGTGGACTTAAAGTAATGTATCAAAATTCGCTTAATTTAGAAAGTTATGATGAAGAGAAGATTAGGACTTTACTTCTAAAAAAATGGGAGAGTAATTTTCAAAAAGAATTGATGCAAGGAATGACAATAACTGGATTGCATCGTGATGATTTAGTATTTTTGCTAGACGGGAAAGACGCGAAGATATATGCATCTCAAGGGCAACAAAGAATGATAGTTATTGCCTATAAAATAGCTGAACTTATGATATATAAGAAAATAAAAGGTGAATATCCAGTATTTTTACTTGATGATGTTTTTTCAGAGATCGATATTAAGAAAAGAAATAATATAATTAAGTATTTTAAAGATGATATGCAAGTTATTATTACAACAACTGATATCAATGATATAGATATGAAATTAGTAGAAGAAGCAAGAATCTATAAAATAAAAAATGGAGAAGTGAAAATAACAAAAGGTGGTGTTAGAAATGGAAGAAGAAAAAGTACAAGGAAGTTATGATTCTTCATCAATTCAAGTATTAGAAGGACTAGAGGCTGTAAGAAAACGGCCAGGTATGTATATTGGAACAACCGATGTAAAAGGATTACATCATTTAGTTTGGGAAATCGTTGATAACTCAATTGATGAAGCTTTAGCAGGATATTGTAATAATATTGAAATTATAATTAATAAAGATAATTCAATTACCGTAAAAGATGATGGTCGTGGAATACCGACTGATATTCATCCCAAAACAGGAATATCAACGGTTGAAACAGTTTATACAGTACTTCATGCTGGTGGTAAATTTGGAGGAGGGGGCTATAAAGTCTCAGGAGGATTACATGGTGTTGGAGCCTCTGTTGTAAATGCTTTAAGTAAATGGGTAGAAGTAACAGTTTATAAAGATGGAAAAGTTAATTATATAAAATTTGAAAACGGAGGACATACAGTTGAACCACTTCATGAAATAGGAGAGTGTGATAAAGATAGAACAGGAACAACCGTTTCTTTTAAACCAGACCCAGATATTTTTGATACTGATATCTATGATTATGAAACCTTAAAAACAAGAGTAAGAGAGTTAGCCTTCTTAAATCGTGGATTATCTTTAAATATAAGGGATGATAGAGACCTTGAAGATACAACTGGAGAAACATTCATGTATGAAGGTGGAATAAGTGAATATGTTAGATTTATAAATCAAGAAAAAACTCCGCTTCATGAAGATATTATTCATTTACAAGGAGAAAAAGATGGTGTATTCTTTGAGGTTGCTATGCAATATAATACATCTTATAATCCTAATATTTATTCATTTGTTAATAATATCAATACTCATGATGGTGGAACGCATGAAGATGGTGTTAAAAGAGCTTTAACAAGAGTTATCAATAGTTATGCTAGAAAAGCTAACTTATTAAAAGAAAAAGATGAGAATTTAAAAGATGATGATGTTAAAGAAGGACTTACAATGATTATATCTTGTAAGCATCCTAATCCTCAATTTGAAGGACAGACTAAAGGAAGACTAGGAAATAGTGAAGTTAAGAATTTAGCTGATAGTGTCTTTGCTGAAGGATTCGAGAGATTCTTACTTGAAAATCCTCAAGAAGCCAAGACGATTATTAATAAGGCTATATTAGCAAGAGATGCCAGAATGGCAGCCAAGAAAGCCAGAGAAGCAACAAGAAAGACGGATTTAACAACAACCAATTTCTTTGGGAAATTATCTGATTGTAAGAGTAAAGACCCAACAATATCTGAAATCTTTATAGTCGAGGGAGATTCGGCTGGTGGTTCAGCTAAAAAAGGAAGAGATGCAATGACTCAAGCTATTTTACCTCTTCGTGGAAAGATATTAAATGTTGAAAAAGCAAGGTTAGATAAGGCCTTGGGAAATGAAGAAATCAAAACCATTATAACCGCTTTTGGAACTGGAATAGGTGAATACTTTGATTTATCTAAGTTAAGATATGATAAGATAATTATCATGACCGATGCCGATGTTGATGGAGCTCATATTAGAATACTATTATTAACTTTATTCTATCGTTTCTTTAAACCTATTGTTGAAGCAGGCCATGTTTATGCTGCTCAACCCCCATTATTTAGGATAATGCACGGAAAAACAAGAAAATATGTTCTTGATGAAAAAGAAAGAGATGCATATTTATCAAGCCTACCTGATAATGTTAGAAGCAGGGTTGAAATAGCTCGAATGAAAGGTTTAGGAGAAATGGATGCTGAAGAGTTAAATGAAACAACTATGGATATTACAAAGAGAACATTAAGAAAGATAACAGTAGGCGATTGTGTTGCTGCTGATAAGATATTTGAAAAACTTATGGGTGATGAAGTAGAACCAAGAAGAAAATACATCGAAGATTATGCCTATACTGTTGAAAATCTTGATATTTAGGAGGTTTATATATGGATACTAATGAAGAAAATAAAGATGATTTAGAAGAATTATTAGAACGAGCTGAAGCTGATAGTAATAGTGAAGATTCTGAAGAAACTAACGATGATTCTTCTTTAGAAGAGGTGACTGACGAAGTAGTTAATACTGATTTTGGTGGCACTTTTCATGAACACGATAAATTAACGGAACAAAATATTGTTGAAGAAGTATCTAAATCTTTCCTTGATTATTCAATGAGTGTTATTGTCTCTCGGGCTATTCCTGACCTTCGTGATGGTTTAAAACCAGTTCATAGACGGATTTTATGGTCAATGTATGCATCTGGCTATACTCCTGATAAACCACATCGTAAGAGTGCTAAAACCGTTGGAGAAGTTATGGGTAATTATCACCCACACGGAGATTCTTCAATTTATGAAGCTATGGTTCGTTTAGCTCAAGATTTTAATCAAAGATATGTGTTAATAGATGGTCATGGTAACTTTGGTAACATTGAAGGTGATGGAGCCGCAGCTATGCGTTACACCGAATCTCGACTTGCCAAATTATCATTAGAACTACTTCGTGATATCAATAAAGATACTGTTGATATGATGAAAAACTTCGATGAAACTTTAGACGAACCAACCGTTTTACCATCAAGATTTCCTAATATTTTAGTAAATGGTTCAATGGGAATTGCCGTTGGTATGGCTACTAATATTCCTCCTCATAATTTAGGAGAAGTAATCGATGGATGTGTTGCTTATATTGATAATCCGGATATAGATACCATGGGCTTGATGCAATATATAAAAGGGCCTGATTTTCCAACTGGTGGTATAATTCTTGGTAATTCAGGTATCAAAAAGGCCTATGAAACTGGTCGTGGCAGTATCACGATTAGAAGTAAAGCTACTATTGAAGAAGGTAAAAATCATAATACAATTGTAATTGATGAGGTTCCTTATGGTGTTAATACAATGGAACTTAAAAATAAAGTAGCAGAACTTGTTCATAATAAAGTAATTGATGGTATATCTGACTATCATACTGATTTAAAAGATGGTGTTAAGATAACGATTACTTTAAAAAGGGATGCTAATCCTCAAGTAGTATTAAATAATTTATATAAACATACTAACTTCCAAGTTAATTATGGTATTATTTTCTTAATGATTGATGGAAAAACTCCAAGAACTCTTGGTTTAAAAGATATAATTGCTAAATATATTGATCATCAAAGAGAAGTAATTATTAGAAGAACGAAGTATGATTTAAAGAAAGCTGAAGAAAGAGTACATATTTTAGAAGGCTTAAAGATAGCTCTTGATAATATTGATGAAGTTGTTAAGATTATAAGAGGTGCTGAAAGTGATGAAGATGCAAGGACTAAATTAATTTCAAGATTTGGCCTTGATGAAATTCAAGCTAATAGTATTCTTCAAATGAGGCTTCGTAGTTTAACAGGATTAGAGAGAAGTAAAGTTGAAAATGAACTTGCTGATTTACTTGTTAAGATTGCGGATTATAAAGATATTTTAGCATCACCTGAGCGAATTGATAATATTATCAAAGAAGAAATGTTAGAAATTAAGAGAAAATATGCTGATGATAGAAGAACAAAAATTGATATGACAGCTATTGATTACATTGAAGATGAATCTTTAATACCAGTTGAAGATACATTAATAGCTTTAACTAACAGAGGTTATATTAAGAGAATGCTAGTATCAGAATATAGAACTCAAAATCGCGGTGGTGTTGGAATTAAAGGAATGACCACGAATGAAGAAGATTTTGTTGAAAAAATGATATACACGAAAACTCATGACTATGTCTTATTCTTTAGTAATAAAGGTAAGGTATATCGAATGAAAGGTTACGAAGTTCCAGAATTTAGTAGACAAAGTAAGGGTCTTCCAATTATTAACTTGTTATCACTTGAAAAAGATGAAAAGATTAATTCAATTGTTTCTTTGAAACCAGATGAAGATATTTATAAATATTTATTCTTCATAACCAGAAATGGTGTTGTTAAGAGAACAGACTTACATGAGTTTGATAATATTAGAACAAATGGTAAGATAGCAATTTCTTTAAGAGAAGATGATGAGTTAATTGCAGTTCAAAAAACAACAGGTGAGAATGAAATCATAATTGGTGCTACAAATGGCCGCATGGTTCGATTCATTGAAAATGAAGTAAGAATCATGGGTAGAACGGCAAGCGGTGTTCGAGGTATAGATTTAGGAGATAGCAAAGTTGTTGGTGGAGAAGTAATTACTCCTGACCATCAAGTCTTAATTGTAACTGAGAAAGGTTATGGAAAGAAAACGCCAATTGATGAGTATCGTTTAACTCATCGTGGTAGTAAAGGTGTTAAAGCCTTAAACGTAACCGAGAAAAATGGTAATTTAGTAACCTTAAAATCTGTTGTTGGTGATGAAGATTTAATCATGATAACTGATGCTGGTATTATAATTCGTATATCTCTTGAACAAGTATCAACTTTAAGAAGAGCAACACAAGGTGTAAGATTAATTAATCTAAAAGAAGAACATCATGTTGCAACGGTTACAGTCCTTGAGAAAAGTGAAGAAGAAAATCCAGACAACGAGGTAGTAGAAACGGATAATGTTTCGGAAGAACCAGCTATAGAAAATGAAGAAAAAATTGAAAAAGATGTTGAATAAAATTTAAATCAGCATCTTTTTTCTTGTATAAATCCTTGATAAATAAAGGAAACTATATGTTTCGTGAAAATTCCGTTTTTTGCGAAACATCTATATAACATAGCAAGAGTTAGTAAACATATATTATACATTATATATATCATGAACAAAAAAATCTTGTCAATAGAGTTAACACAAATTTGACACAATGATTTTAAATAATATTTAAATTGAAAGAAATTACTTGCATTAATTTAAGAAGTAGTGTAAAATATTACTCGTGCAATAAAAGAAATGGAACCAGGTCAGGGTCGGAAGACAGCAGCCTTAACATAACTCTTTTATGTGCACTTTTATTTTATAGGTGTGTAATATGAATGATGAATATTATATGAATTTAGCTTTAAAAGAAGCTTTTAAGGCTTATAAAAAAAAAGAAGTACCAGTTGGAGCAGTTTTAGTTTTAAATGATAAAGTTATAGCTAAAGCTCATAATACAAGACAGAAAACACATGATATTACTAATCATGCAGAAATGATAGCAATTCGCAAGGCGAGTCATAAAATCCATGATTGGAGAATTAATGATGCCACTTTATATATAACCATGTCTCCTTGTCCTATGTGTGCTAGTGCAATCAAAGAATCAAGAATAAAACAAGTTGTCGTAGGTGCTACTAATCAAGACCAAAAATTTAAGAAAATAGTAGATTTAATCTTTGAAACTGATAAAAATAGTTCAAGTTTTGAAATAAAAACAGGTATTTTAGAAGATAAATGTATTGAAATTTTACAAAAGTTTTTTAAAGAACAAAGAAATAAGTAAAATTAAGTAAATTATTTCCACTGAAATAATTTTTTTTGATATAATAGATATTAAGTATGGAGGTGAATTTATGGAATATCAAGCATTATATCGAAAGTATCGACCAACTAAATTTAGTGATGTTGTAGATCAAGAAACAATTTTAAAAATAATAACTAATTCCATCAAAGAAAATAAAATCTCACATGCTTATTTATTTTCAGGACCACGTGGAACAGGTAAAACAACGGTTGCTAAATTAGTTGCTAAAACAATAAATTGTTTAAATATTAAAGATGATTTTTCGGTCTGCGGCAAGTGTGAAAATTGTTTAGATATTGAGAATAATAGTTCAGATATCATTGAAATAGATGCTGCTAGTAATAATGGTGTAGATGAAATTAGGGAATTAAAAAGTAAAATTAATTTAGTACCTAATAAATTAAAATATAAAGTTTATATCATTGATGAAGTTCATATGTTATCGATTAGTGCTTTTAATGCTTTATTAAAAACACTAGAAGAACCACCTAGTCATGTAATCTTTATTCTAGCAACAACAGAATTTTATAAAGTTCCAACAACCATCGTTTCGAGATGCCAATGCTTAAATTTTACAAGAATTAAATTAGAAAATTTAGAGGCTAGACTTAAAGGTATTGCAAGTAAAGAGAAAATTAAAATAACTGATGAAGCCATTCATGAAATTGCTTTATATGCCGATGGTGGATTAAGAGATGCTTTAGGTATGCTTGATAAACTTGCATCATATTCTTTAGAAGAAATAACAGCTGATGATTTCTTAAAAATAAATGGCCTGATTTCTAAAAGCGATATTGATTTATTTATTGATGAAATCTTAAGCCATGATAATGTTAATGTAATAGAAACACTAGATAAATTTTCAAATCTTGGAATTGACTTTTCTAAAATAATTGAGAAGATTCTCGAGGAACTTCGAGATTTATTAGTAGCTCATTATACGAAAAATGATGCTAGTAAATATAATCCTAAAGATCTTTCAAATTTAATTATTTGTTTCAATGAAACTTATAATATGTTAAAAGAGGCAGCCAATAGAAGAATAATTTTAGAAGTAAAATTATTGTCGTTCATGAATAATGAAGAGACTATTGAACAACCATTACCTTTGAAACAAACGACTCTAGAAGCTAATCCAAACCTAAAGACTCCAATTTCCCAGGAAATAGTAAATTCTTTGCCAAAAACTGAATCAGTTTCGGGAAATGATGTAAAAGAAGAAACCAAAGAAAATCTAGAAGAAAAGTATGATATAGATTTAGATAGTAAGCAAGTTAGAATTAACAATACCTTCGCGATGGCAAGTAAACTTTTAAAAAATATGGCTTTAGATAAATGGCAAAAGTTAGATGATTACTTAACTGATACAAAATATCAGAAAGTAGCAACTGATTTGAAGGATATAGAAGTTGGTGTTGCCAGTGATAAAAACTTAATATTAGTTTCTAAATATCCATCTGTAATTGATAAAATATATGAATACTTTGATTTAACAAATGAATTAATTGCTAAACTCTTTGAACATGAATATAGCATTGTCGTTTTAAGTGAAGAAGAATTTAAGCAAGAAGTAGTAAATTATAAAACTCATATCAAAGATAAAGATTATTATATATATAAAGAAGAGGACAAACCTCTTTTGAAAAAAAAATCACTAGATAACGAAATAAAGATTGAAAAAAATAAAGAAGTATGTTACTCTAATTTAGTACAAAAAGCAATTGACACATTTGGAAGCGATGTTGTCGAGGTTGAATAGGAGAGGAGAAAAATATGAATATACAAGCATTAATGAAACAAGCTCAAAGTTTACAAAAAGATATGATGAAAGCAAAGGATGAAATCGATAAAATGGAATTTACAGCTGAAAGTTCCTTTGTAACAGTTAAAGTAAATGGAAAGAAGGAAGTTTTAAAGGTAACAATAAAACCTGATGAAGACTTTTCAGTAGAAGATATAGATATGTTAGAAGATATGGTTCAAGTTGCAATCAATGATGCATTAAGTCAAGTAGATAAAGCAACAGAACAAAAAATGGGCAAATACGCTAATATGATGCCAGGTATGTTTTAGAAATTATGTATCCTAAAAGTGTTAATAACTTAATCGAAGCCTTAAAATATTTTCCGGGAATAGGAGAAAAGTCCGCCGAACGCATGGCTTTACACGTTCTTGGAATGGAAAAAGAACAGGCTGAATTCTTGGCCCATAGTATTCAAGATGTTAAAGCCAAAATAAAACATTGTCAAATCTGTAATAATATTTCGGAATCTGATACTTGTTTAATTTGCAATGATTCTTTAAGAAACCCTGATTATATATGTGTAGTTGAAGATCCTAAATCAATTATTTCTATTGAAAAACTTGGAATTTATCACGGCTATTATCATGTATTAAATGGTTTAATTTCAACTTTAGATGGCATTAATCCTGAAAATATAAGACTAGATAAATTAATAAAAAGAATTGAAGATGGAAAATTTAAAGAAGTTATTATTGCCGTAAAACCATGCTTAGAAGGAGAAATGACAGCCCTTTATATTAGTAATGTTTTATCAGGAATGAATGTTATCGTAAGTCGCCTTGCATCAGGTATCCCAATGGGAGCTGATATGGAGTACATTGATCCAATGACTTTAGAAAAGGCCTTTGATAATCGAAAAAATATTGGTAAATAATATCATATAACAAGCCCAAAATCATAAAGTTTTATAGGTGATTTCATGCATATATTTTTTAAATATTTAAAAAGATTTGTATTAGGTGGTTTTATGCTTTATGCCTATAATTTAATTGCTGTAACCTTTAATATAACCGTACCTATTAATCTTTTTACCATAGCAACCGTAGGACTTTTAGATATACCAGGCTTGTTTTCTTTAGTTATTCTCAAAATAGTTGGATTGTAGGTGATTTGATGTTAGATGATTATCAAGATAATGAATTTTATAAATATGCTATAAATTTAAAAAACTATTATCATGCTTATATCTTTGAAGTTGCAAATATAGAAGCATCTTTTCCAATGATATTAGCATTTGCTAAAATGTTAATTTGTAAAAATCATTATACTAATCAAAACTCTTGTCCTGATTGCAACATTTGCCACTTAATTGATACTAATACCTATTCAGATTTAAAGATAATAGAACCTGATGGAATGAGTATTAAGAAAGAGCAAATTGAAACCTTACAACAATCTTTAAGTTTAAAGTCATCTAATGATACAAATCAAGTTTATATAATTAAATCAGCCGAGAAAATGAATGCTAGTGCTAGCAATTCCTTATTAAAATTCATTGAAGAGCCAGAACCTGGTATCTATGCTTTTTTAGTGACTGAAAATAGAACTCAAATTTTACCAACTATATTATCTCGTTGTAATTTAATTACTTTAACGACTAATCAACAAACTACTTATTTAGAAGAAGATATTAAGGCTTTAACCGAATTTATTCAAAAATTACATCTTGAAAAAGAAAATACCATGCCTTACATCAAGACTTTGTTTTTAGATAAATACCCAGATAGAGATAAAATAATTAAGGCTTTCAATACCATGGAAGTTATCTTATCATCTTTAATAAATGAAAAATATCAAATAAAAACTACTCAAAACCTAAAATTTTATGATATAATAAAGGCGAATTTAGGAAATATTTCTCTTACAGACTTAATTTATTATTTAGAAAAAGTTGTAGAGTTTAAGAATATGCTAACGATAACTTTAAACTTAAATATTAATTTATTCATGGATAGGTTTGTAATAGAAGTATCCAAAGTCGAGGTGATGTAAATGGTAGAAGTTGCAGGTGTTAGATTTTCTAAAAAAGGCCGGATGTATTATTTTGATAAGAATGATATTGCTTTAGAATTAGGAGATGAAGTTATTGTTGAAACAGAAAGAGGACTTCAATATGGCTTTGTTATAAAACCTTTACATGAAGTTGATGCTTCTAAATTAGTAACGCCTTTAAGAGAGATTATTCGAGTTGCAAGTAAAAAAGATAAATCCGTTTATGAAAAGAACTTAAAAGATAGTAGTTTAGCCTATTTAAAAGCCAAGGAATTAGTTGATGATTTAGGATTAGAAATGAATATATTAGATGCTAATTATACTTTTGATAGAAAGCAATTACTTTTTAATTTCACAGCTGATGATCGAATTGACTTTAGGGAACTTGCGCGAGAACTTGCACGAATATATAAAACGAGAATTGAATTAAGACAAATCGGAATTCGTGATAAAGCCAGAGAAATAGGTGGTTTAGGTCCATGTGGAAGATTCTTATGTTGTAATTCTTTCTTAACCGATTTAAATAGTGTTACTATCAATATGGCTAAAAACCAAATGTTGGCTTTAAATCCAACTAAAATAAATGGAGTATGTGGCAGATTACTTTGTTGTTTATCTTATGAAGATGAAGTTTATACAGAGTTAAGAGAAGGGTTACCAAATGTTGGAGATGATTATAAATATAACGGGGAAAATTATAAAGTTATAGATGTTGATGTTTTAAAAAGAAAGGTTAAACTTGAAAATGAAAATCATTCAGTTGAACAAGTTTATATAGCAAATGAAAGTCGTTAATGAGATAGTAGATTCTAACTTAAAAATAGTTCAAGATGATGATTTTTTCAAATTCTCTTTAGAATCAGTTTTACTTCCTTCTTTTGTACAAGTTAATTTAAGGGATAAGATGATACTTGATTTATGTTCAGGTAATGCACCTATTCCTTTACTTTTATCATTAAAAACGAAAGCCAAGATATATGGAGTAGAACTTCAAAAAGAAGTATATGAGTTAGGGTGCAAAAGTATTGAATTAAATAACAAGCAAGATCAAATTACTTTTTTAAACCATGATGTTAAAGATTTAAAAACGATTTTTAAAGGTGATACTTTTGATATTATAACCGTGAATCCTCCATATTTTAAAGTTTTAGATAATTCAAAACAAAATTCTAATGCTATAAAAGCTAGAGCAAGACATGAGAATAACTTAACCTTAGATGATTTATTTAAAATATCATTATATCTTTTAAAAGATAATGGTAAGTTTTATATGGTTCATAGAACAGAAAGACTAGTAGAAATTCTTGATTTATTAAGAAAATATAAACTAATTCCTAAAGAACTGCAATTTATTTTTCCATATCAAGATAAAGAATCTAAATTATTCATGATTAAAGCTGTTAAAAATGGTAAAAGTGGTATGAAAGTATTAGATAGTATTTATGCTAATAAATAATTAGAGAAACATTGATTATAAAAAACCATTTACCAAAATTGTGTCTACACACAAAAAAAGTAAATGAAAATCTTGATATCTAAATTAATTAAGTATATAATATATATTGTAGGTTATAGAACATTTAGTTTTTATTAGTATTAAGTTAATTAATATACAAAATTTAGAGAGGAGAAGTTGAGTTTTTGCTCAATTAAATAAAATGGAAATAAAAAGAACTAATTATCTTGAAAGGTTAATTGATAAGCAAGGTAATGGTATGATTAAAGTAATAACAGGGTTAAGACGCTCTGGAAAATCATATTTATTATATAACTTATTTAGAAAATATTTATTAGATAATGTAACAGATGAGAATCATATTATTTATCTTGCACTAGATGCCGAAGAAAATAAAAAATACTGGGATTCAACAATCCTTAATGAATATCTATTAGCAAAAATTGAAAATGAATCTGACCAATATTATATTTTATTAGATGAAATTCAATATGTAAACGACTTTGTTCCAGTGTTAAATGGTCTTTTATATAAAAAGAATGTTGATGTCTATGTTACAGGAAGTAATTCTAAAATGTTATCAAGTGATATAAGTACGGAATTTAGAGGTCGTGGAGATGTTATACACTTATATCCGTTAACCTTTAAAGAATACCTAGAAGCTTATAATGGTTCTCAAGATGAAGCATGGGATGATTATGTTTTATATGGAGGATTACCATATATATTATTTTGTAAAACTGAAGAAGATAAAGTTGATTACTTAAAAAATCTTTATAAAGAAACATATTTAGATGATATAAAAGAAAGAAGAAATATTCAAGACGAGCAACTTTTAAATGATATTTTAGATGTATTATCATCACAAATTGGTTCATTGACAAATCCTTCAAGACTTACAAATATTATAAATGATAAATATTTAAAATATTCAAAAAATAAAAAAGTTGATTTAGTAAATAAAAATACAGTTGATAGTTATATTGGCTATGTAGAAGATGCCTTTTTAATAAAAAAAGCTCAACGATACGATATTAAAGGAAATCACTATATTAATTCACCATATAAGTATTATTATGAAGATATAGGACTTCGAAATGCTAGACTTAATTTTAGACAAATTGATGATGGACATATTATGGAAAACATAATATATAATGAATTATTAGCAAGAAGGTATAATGTTGATGTAGGTATTGTTGAAACCTTTGATAAAGATAGTAAAGGTAAAACTATAAGAACTAATTATGAAGTAGATTTTATTGTTAATAAAGGTGCTAAAAAATATTATATTCAATCTGCATATAGATTAGTAGATGATGAAAAAACAAATCAAGAAAAACAATCATTAAGACAAATTGCCGATTCTTTTAAAAAGATTATAGTAGTAAGAGATAATATCAAAACTAGAATAGATAATGATGGAATAATGACTATGGGCTTATATCACTTCTTATTAAATGAGAATAGTTTAGATGAATAAACTTTTTACCAAAAATGTGTGTACACACAGTTTTGGTAAACAAAGAATATAAAAATATAATAATGAAGGATTAAGAGGTATTAGAAAATGATTCCAAAAGTAATATTTAAAGAAATGAGTATGGAAGAAAATATAGAAATTATTAAATGGGCTTATTTTGAAAATACTCCTTCCTCAGATGTTAGTTACTATACTTTAGAATATTTTTCCGAATTAAAAGAAATAAAAAAGTCTGCAAGTAAAGATGAAATCTATCAAAAAATTGAAGAAGTTGTTACTAACTTTTATCATGAATATAACCAGGAAATTAAACAAAATGTTGAAAGATATAATTCTATTTGGAATAGTATCAATGATAAATATATGAATGCTATTAGTAAATATCTAAATGTTGGTTATATAGAAACTAAAGAAATAGTTGCTAAAGTAGGATTTCTTCCAATTTTTCCAAGAGATTTGGATGAATTAAGTTTTTCAGTAGGAACTAATTTAGATGAAGATTCTTTAATTGAAACTGTAGTTCATGAAGTTTTACATTTCTTTTGGTTTAAAAAGTTCAAAGAATTATTTCCACTTATTCCAAGAAAAGAATATGATTCTCCATATCTAGCATGGGTTTATAGTGAAATTATCGTTGACCCTATTTTAAATAGCAAAGAAATTAAAGATATAATAGGAGTTACTTCAAAAGCCTATGATAGTTTCTATGAATTAGAAGATGGTATGGTAATTGCAACTCTTCGGGAAATATATCGAGAAGAAATTAGGATAGAAGAAAAGATAGAAAAAGGATATGAATATTTAAAAGAAAAAGTCTATAAAAACAAAAAACTATAGAAATTTATATAGTTTATATTAAGTATCAAAAAATACTTGCTAAAGATTAAAAAATAATTTAAAATAAGATAGTCCAAAAAAGACATCTGAAGAAGGTGATAAAATGTTATTAATAGTTGGTTTAGGAAATCCAGGATTAGAATATCAAAATACTAGACATAATATAGGATTTCGTTATTTAGACTTATTTGTAAATGATAAGAATCTAGGTAACTTTAAAGAGAAATTTAATGGTTTATATTTAAAAACTACTTATAATAATCAAGATATAATTTTCTTAAAACCCTTATCATATATGAATAATTCAGGAGAAGTAGTAAAAAAATTTAAAGATTATTATAAAATAGATAATAAGGATATACTAATAATACATGATGATTTAGATATTGAACTTGGAAAAATAAAATTAAAAGAAAATGGTTCAGGTGGGGGACATAATGGTATTAAAAATATTATTCTTAATTTAGGAAATGAAAACTTTAAAAGATTAAAGATAGGTATTTCTAAGAATAAGAATTATGATACTAAAGATTATGTTTTAGGTAAATTTAATAAGGATGAAGAAATAATATTAGATAAATTAAATCCATTAATCATTGAAATATTAGATAATTATTTAAAATTACCATTCAATGATTTAATGTCAAGATACAATAGGAGAGATTTAGGTGAATAATTTATTCGATATGTTTAAAATCAAATATCAAGAAAATCTCGGCTTATCAGGAATGACTGATGAGTCTTTTTGCCTTTATGTTAATAAACTTTATCAAGAAGAAAAGAAGGGAATTCTTATTGTTTGCCCAACTTTAACGGATGCCAATAATTTACTTAATATCATGACCTCTTTAAATCTTGATACTTTATTTTTCCCAATGGATGATTTTTTAACAAGTGAGGCTATAAGTATCAGTCCTGATTTAATGGTAACAAGACTTGAAACTTTAAATGAATTAGTAAATAACTCGAATAAGATTGTGATTACCCATATGATGGGGTATTTAAGATATTTACCTAGTAAAAGTGTTTATAGGAAGAATATTTTAAATTTAAAAGTAGGGATGGAGATTGATCCTAAAGACTTAACCGAACATTTTTATAATCTTGGTTATAAACGAGAAACCCTAGTTACAACAACAGGTGAACTCGGCATTCGAGGTTTCATAATTGATATATTTCCCGTTTCATCTAATCATCCAGTTCGCTTTGAATTCTTTGGAGATGAGATAGATTCAATTAGAATATTTGATGAAGAAACTCAAAAATCTATCTCTGAAATTAAAGAAATAACTATTTATCCATATACCGAATTTTTACTTCAAGATTATTCAAAATTAGAAGAGACTAAAAGAAAACAAAAGTATTTAAAAGAATACTTAAATGATACTAAAAATATTGCAGATTATTTAGATAATCCACTTATCATCGTGAAAGATTATACGATGCTTGTAAATCTTTATGATAAAATGCAAACTGAAATTAAAACTTATAAGGAAAATGACCTTGATTATCATGGAGACTATATGTTTCCAATTTCAATTATCAATAAAGATAAAGTCTTACATTATTTAAGTATAGATAACTTAATTCCAAATCATGAATTTGCAAGTTATCAAAATTTTAATATTAAAACCGCTCCTAAATTCCATGAAAATATAGATATTATTAATACCTATTTAAGAGATATGCTAGGAACTAATAAAAAAATAGTTGTTTGTTTAAAAGATTATCAAGTTAGAAATTTTATAAAATACCTAGAAGTTCCATATGTAAAAACTTCGATTAATGATTTAAAAGACCATATTGTAAATATTATTATCTTTGATTTCCCAAAAGGTTTTGTTTATCAAGATATTGTTGTTTTAACTGATAAAGATTTATTTAATGTTAGTCCTACTAAAAAGAAATATAAAACGAAGTTTAAGTATGCAACGAAGATTAATAACATCAACAAATTAGAAGTAGGAGATTATATAGTTCATAGTATCAATGGTATAGGTATTTATAATGGTATTAAGACTTTAACTGTTAATTCTTTAAAGAAAGATTTTTTAGAAATCCTTTATAAAGGTGATGATAAACTTTATATTCCAGTTGAAAAAATTGATTTAATTAGTAAATATTCAGGAAGAGAAGGAGTAACACCTAAAATAAATGGGTTAGGTAGCAGTGAATGGCGAAAGAATAAACAAAGAATTATTAGTAAAGTCAGAGATATTGCTGATAAATTAATTAGATTATATGCAGAAAGAGAAATGCAAAAAGGTTTTGCATTTTCAAAAGATACCAAGTATCATGAAGAATTTTATAATGAATTTATGTATGAGCCAACTCTTGACCAATTAACAGCCTATGAAGAAATTAAAAGAGATATGGAAAAAGACAAGCCAATGGATAGGTTATTATGTGGTGATGTTGGGTTTGGTAAAACAGAAGTTGCTTTTCGGGCTATGTTCAAGGCGGTTTATGATGGTAAACAAGTCCTTTACTTATGTCCAACCACGATTCTTTCTAATCAACAGTATCAAAATGCTCTTGAAAGATTTAAAAATTTTCCAGTTAATATAGAACTTTTGAATAGATTTACAACTAGCAAGAAAGTTAATGAAATAATAAATAAACTTAAAAATGGAGAAGTTGATATTGTAATTGGAACGCATAGATTATTAAGTGATGATATAAAACCTAAAGATTTAGGATTATTAATCATTGATGAAGAACAGAGATTTGGAGTTGCTCATAAAGAAAAATTAAAACAATATAAAGCGAATGTTGATGTTTTAACTCTAACAGCAACCCCAATTCCAAGAACTTTACAAATGTCAGTTGTTGGAATTAGGTCTTTATCAGTTATTAAAACACCACCTGTTAACCGTTTTCCAATTCAAACTTATGTTGTCTATGAACAAGACCAATTAATTCAAGATGCAATTAATAAAGAATTAATGCGAGATGGACAAGTATTTATTTTATATAATCGGGTTGAAACAATTGAAAATAAAATGATTGAAATTCAAAAATTAGTTCCAAATGCGAGAATTGTTATAGCTCATGGACAGTTATCAAAGATAGAACTTGAAAATCGAATGTTAAAGTTTATTAATCATGAATATGATATTTTATTATCAACAACTATTATTGAAACTGGAATTGATATTGCTAATGCTAATACTTTAATCGTTTTAGATGCTGATAGATTTGGACTTGCTCAATTATATCAAATACGAGGACGAGTTGGAAGAAGTAATAAAGTTGCTTATGCTTATTTAATGTACCAAGAACATAAAGTTTTAGGAGAAGCAGCCATAAAAAGACTTAATGTTTTAAAGGAGTTCACGGAACTTGGAAGTGGTTATGCCATTGCTAGTCGGGACTTATCAATTCGTGGGGCTGGGGATATTTTAGGAAGTGAACAAGCCGGTTTCATTGATACCATGGGAATTGATTTATACTTAAAGATTTTAAATGATGAGATTAAACATTTACAAGGACAAGAAACTATTGAAGATGAAGTTAAAGAAGAAAAGCCACTTATCAATGTTTCAACTCATATTGATGATAAATATGCTAAAGAAAGTGACTTAAAAATTGAAATTCATAAACTTATTAACACGATTGATAGCTATGAGAAGTTAGTAAGTGTTAAAGAAGAATTTACTGATAGATTTGGTACTCCAAGTGAAGAAATATTAACTTATATGTACCAAGAATGGTTTGAAAAACTTGCTAAATCTAAAGGTGTTGAAGAAGTTATATCTAATAAAGATAGTATCGAACTTATTTTCTCAATTGATAAATCAAAAACTATTAATGGAGAAGAATTATTCATGAGGGCTTATGATATTTCAAGAGACTTTAACTTTAGTTATCATAATTTAAGATTACATATTTCTTTAAAACTTCGAAATTTGAAAAAACATCCTGTTTATTACTTAATTGATTTATTGAATGAAAATACTGCTAATCAGTAGTATTTTTTTCTTTAAAAGTATGATATGATATTAAAGGTAATTAAAATAATATAATTAAATGGAGGATATGATGAAAGAAAATTTAGTTTTAGTAATAAAAGGTATGATAATTGGACTTGCTAATGTTATTCCTGGAGTAAGTGGTGGAACTTTAATGATAACGTTAGGTCTTTATGAAAAGATAATTAATACTATAAGCCATTTTTTCAAGAATTTTAAAGAAAATCTTAAATTCTTAATTCCACTTGGAATAGGTTTAGTGCTTGCTGTTTTACTATTTAGTAAAATAATTGGAGCATCTCTTGATAAATATCCTTTTCCAACGACTTTATTATTTATCGGTTTAATTTTAGGAGGCTTACCACTTTTATGGAAAAAGGTTAATACCAAGAAGAAAAGTTTTAGTAATTGGTTTATCTTTGCAATAACCTTTATGATAATAACTACTTTTGCTTTTCTAAAAGAAAGTTCAGCAGTTGTTAGTTTATCTAACTTAAATGTAGGAGGCTATATATTACTTTTCCTAGTTGGAGTTGTTGCATCATCTACGATGATTATACCCGGTATCAGTGGTTCATTTGTGTTAATGCTACTTGGTTATTATAAGCCAATCATTGATACGATTAGAAGTCTAACTGATTTTAGTTTAATTGGCAGGAATATTTTAATTTTAGGCGTCTTTGGAATTGGAATAGTAATTGGGATAATCGTCGTTGCTAAAATAATTGAATTTTTACTTAAAAAGTTTGAAGTTAAAACTTACTTTGGAGTGTTAGGTTTTGTCCTTGCATCCATGATTGCAATTATCAAACCATTAATTGGTACCAATCTACAATTTCTTGAAGTAATAATTGGTTTTGTTCTATTCATATTAGGTTTTCTTGCAGCCTATAAAATGAGTGAAAAATAATTAGAACTTTGAATATTCAAGGTTCTTTTTTCTATATAAATCACATATAATTTAAAGTCAATTTGACAAATCACTGTAAAATTGGTATCATATTATTGTTAAAAAATAATAGAAAGGGTTAAATATGAACGAAGAAGATATTAAAAAGCAGTTAGAAGTAAAAAACAAAGAAATATATTTAAACAAACTAAATCTTGATCTTGATAATAACTTAGAAGTTCTAGTATTAACAATTGATAATCTATTAAAAATTCAAAGTGAAGAATTACAAAAGAAAATTATAGAAATTGCTGAAAGTTTTCAAGATGAAAAAGTTTTCAAACAAAAAATAACCGAATTTATGAATAGTTATAATGATTATTTAATGAATTTATTTGAACAAAAGAAACTAAAACTTAAAGAAAATTTAGAAATAGATACGGATATTTTAAAAAATCAAAAGAAAGTTCAAGAATTATATGATAAAACATCTTTAACGATTGAAGATGATACAATTAAACTTATAGATAATCTTGCTAATAGTCTATATGAATATTTTGATACTGATTTTAAAATTCAAAGATTAAATACATACTTATCAAATATTTTCCTTAAAAACTTAAACAATAAAGTACTTGATATCATTAGAAATAGAGATATAATTCTTATTAATACTTATAAAGAAACTTATCTAAAATATTTAGAATTAAATAAGAATACAGTTGGGATTTGAACTAGATAATTCTAGTTTTTTTCATATAATGAATTAAATTACTTATACTAATATTGAAAAAAAGTACCGGATTTGGCAAAAAAATTCAAAGCTTAAGATACTTTAAAGTATAAATTTATAATATTTACCAATAATAAAATTGGGTGATTAAATGAAAACAACTGGTATGGTTAGGAGAGTTGATGGTTTAGGTAGAATTGTCATACCAAAAGAAATTCGAAAAGTTTTAAAAATAAAAGAAAATGAACAAGTTGAAATTAATGTTCAAGATGATAGTATTGTTTTGAATAGATATTCAGATTTAGATGAATATGATATTTCCCTTACTAATTTAATTACAAGTATTGAAGAAGTCTATAATATAAATTTTTTATTAACAAGTTTAAATAGTTTTGTTTTAACATCAGATAAATATAAAGAATATCAAGGTTTAGAACTTAGTCCTTACTTAAATAGTGTTTTAGATGAAAGACAAGATATAAAAGAGCCAATTCCTATTAGTTTATCCCTTAATCAAGATAAAGAAGATATCAAAGTATCCTATGTTATAAAAACCATTATTAAAAATGGAGATTCCGTTGGTTTATTAATTCTTCTTACCGATACTAATTTAGAGAATAATGATTTAAAATTATTTGATTTAATGTGTAATTTTTTAGATAAATATCTTGAATAATAAAAATTAATGTGCTAAAATATAGGCAAGTTGCAGAGATGGAATGAGTAAATTAGGAATTATTTAAAGAGATGTTTTGGTTGGTGAAAAAAACAATTAGACCTAATTGAAGTATGGTTCTGGAGCATAGGGAAACCTACGAAGACTCGCGTTAAGAGAAAGAGGCATAGGAATATGCAAAATAAGGTGGTACCACGAGATTCTCGTCCTTTGGGATAAGAATCTTTTTTTAATTTTAATATAATATAAGGAGGAATTAAAATGGAAAAGAAAAAATTTTATATAACAACCCCAATTTATTACCCATCAGCATC
The DNA here is from genome assembly GCA_947624175.1 of uncultured Bacilli bacterium. Taxonomy (GTDB): domain Bacteria; phylum Bacillota_I; class Bacilli_A; order RF39; family UBA660; genus RUG591. The sequence goes on along the minus strand of CANQJD010000001.1, from coordinate 2,494 downwards.
ATTTCATATTGGGCATTGTTATACAACTGTTATTGCTGATGCAATTGCAAGATTTAAAAAATTAGAAGGATATGATGTTTTCTTTCTAACAGGAAGTGATGAACATGGTTTAAAAATTCAAAAGAAAGCAGAAGAAGCTGGAGTTACTCCCCAAGAATATGTTGATAAGATTATAGCTGATGCTAAAGATTTATGGAAAAGTTTAGATATTGATTATGATAAGTTTATTAGAACAACGGATGATTATCATCAAGAAACAGTTCAAAAAATATTTAAAAAGTTATATGATCAAGGAGATATTTATAAAGGAGAATACAAAGGACTATATTGTACACCATGTGAATCTTTTTGGACTGAAAGTCAATTAGTAGATGGTAAATGTCCTGATTGTGGAAGAGAAGTTAATATGGTATCAGAAGAGGCCTATTTCTTCCGTCTTAGTAAATATCAAGATAGATTAGTTGAATATATTGAAACCCATCCTGAGTTTATTCAACCAGTGTCAAGAAAAAATGAAATGATTAATAACTTTATTAAACCAGGTCTTGAAGATTTATGTGTATCAAGAACAACTTTTAATTGGGGAATACCAGTTACTTTTGATCCAAAACATGTTGTTTATGTATGGATAGATGCTTTATCTAATTATATAAGTGCTTTAGGTTATTTAAGCGAAGACGATAGTTTATTCAAGAAATATTGGCCAGCTGATTTACATATTGTTGGAAAAGAAATAGTTCGTTTTCATACGATTATTTGGCCTTGTCTTTTAATGGCTCTTGATTTACCTTTACCTAAACAAATATTTGGTCATGGATGGTTAGTTATCAATGGTGGTAAAATTTCTAAAAGTTTAGGAAATTATAGAGACCCAAGAGAATATATTACAGAATATGGTGTTGATGCTATTCGTTATTATCTATTAAGAGAAGTACCATTTGGAAGTGATGGAACTTTCAGTGAAGACCTTCTTATTACAAGATATAATACGGATTTAGCCAATACAGTTGGTAATTTAGTTAATAGAACTTTATCGATGTTAAATAAATACTTTGATGGAGTAGTTGTAAACTCTAATGTTGAAACCGAGTTTGATAAAGATTTAATTAGTTTAGTAGAAGGAACGAAAGATAAAGTAAATGATTACATGGATAAACTAGAAATTCCAGAAGCCCTAGATAGTATCTTTGATATCTTTAGAAGATGTAATAAATATATAGATGAAACAACACCATGGTCACTCGCCAAAGAAGAAAATAAAGATAAGTTAAAGAAAGTTTTATATAACCTACTTGAAAGTATTAGAATCGGGGCTATCTTACTAAAACCATTCCTTATTAATACCTCAAATGAAATATTAAGACAAATTAATACTCAAAAAACAAGTTATGAAGAAATAGATAAGTTTGGTAGTTTAGAAGAAGGGATTAAGATAAATGACTTTAAACCTATTTTCATGAGAATCGAGAAAAAAGATGAACAAGAATAGTTTAACCGATACGCATTTTCATTTAGAATTAACGGATGATATACCAAGTATTTTAAAAAGAGCGGAAGATAATAATGTTTCTAATTTCATAATCTCTGGATGTGATATGAAGGGGATAGAAGAAGGACTAGAAATTATTAATAAATACAAAAATATCTATTTAACAATTGGTCTTCATCCTGATGAAGTTAAAGATTTTAATCAAAACACTATACCTTATTTAGAAAAACTAATTAAGGAAAATAAAAAAATAATTGGTATAGGTGAAATAGGACTGGATTACTATCATAATAAAGAAAATAAAGAAGAACAAAAATCTTTATTTAAAGCCCAACTTGATTTAGCAAGTAAATTAGATTTACCAGTTGTTATTCATACAAGAGATGCATTCCAAGATACTTATGATATTTTAAAAGAATATAATCTAAAAGGAACTATTCATTGTTTCAGTGGCCCTTTAGAAAATGCTAAAAAATATCTTAGTTTAGGTTATTTACTAGGAATAGGTGGAGTATCAACCTATAAAAATACAAATTTAAAAGAAACTTTAAAAGATATACCATTAGAAAGTATAGTGTTAGAAACTGATAGTCCTTATTTAAGTCCTGAACCTTTAAGAAGAGAAGTAAATGAACCTAAAAATATAAAAATAATTGCTTCAAATTTAGCAACTATAAAAAATACTTCTTTAGAAGAAGTAACTAAAATAACAACAAATAATGTTTTAAAAACTTATAAATTAAAATAAAACTCTATCTAATAATAAGGTATAAACACTAGTGTTTAATCTTATATGATAGAGTTTTCTATATTAAAGCCCTAGGCTATATGGACAAATATATTAACTTAATAATATATCTGTCATTTTTATTATGAGTCTAAATTTAAGTTTTATACATATAATTTAAAAAAATAAAAAAATATTTTTCAGAAAAAAAGAGTAAATTAACTTAAAAAGAAAAACTTTACGAATAAGAGATAAAAAAATATTCATAAAGTTTTTTT